>BDTO01000056.1 GCA_002897855.1 bacterium BMS3Bbin05 | reverse complement strand
CCCCTTACCAAGGGGGTATTAAAGAGGGGTGGGATATTTTCGAATGAAAAAGATCAAATAAACCGTTTTATGAAATAGCCGATTGCTTAAATGTTAAAAAATGCGTATGCTGTAATATATCCCTGATATGGCTATTAACAATAACCCGAATCCGATGATAAGCAGTGCCTGATAAGCGGCTTTCAATATTTTCCGGTAACGGTTCTTACGAAATGAAGTGTCTACAGCCGTGATCCCGAACTTGTTCCGGGAACCCCGGAGGATGAGTTTTCACGGACGTAGCAAAATGAGCCTGAAACTATCGAAAAATATCGTCTTAAGCAAAACACTGTGCTGCTTATCGCCGGAAGTGGGAATAACTTTACTATTGACAAGCTTGACACTCAGACCTATAATTAATAAGCAATTCCTTAACTAATTGATAACACAGCGTATTTTATAGATTTAATGAATCCGGAAAAGGCGTTAGAGATAATTCCCTTTGTTCATGATTTGTTATCATCATGATGAAAGAAAGTTGTCGTTAATTAACGAGAATTGTCACGGGAGGATTTAAATGAGGAATATAAAGATAGCTATAGCCGGTATCGGCAACTGTGCAAGCTCTCTCATCCAGGGAATTTATTATTACAGGGACAAAAACGTTAAAGATGCAATCGGATTAATGCATTGGGATATAGGGGGTTACAAGCCTTACGACATTGAGGTCGTCACTGCATTCGATATAGACAAACGTAAAGTGGGAAAAGATATAGCTGACGCCATCTTCGCACCTCCCAACTGCACCAGGGTGTTTCAAAAGGACATCCCTGAAACAGGAGCAAGGGTTAGAATGGGGAAACTACTTGATGGCTTCTCTGATCATATGAAGAATTATGAAACAAAGCGTACCTTTGCATTGTCGAACGAAACTGAACCCTCGTATGATGAAGTAGTCAAGATACTGAAAGACTCCGGAGCCGAGATACTCCTGAATTACCTGCCGGTAGGTTCAGAAAAAGCCACCGGGTTCTATGCCGGATGCGCACTCGATGCCGGTGTTGCTTTCATTAATAACATGCCCGTATTCATCGCCAGTAACCCGGAGTGGGCCGAAAAGTTTGTCCGGGCAAACATCCCTGTTATTGGAGACGACATCAAGGCACAGATGGGGGCAACAATCACTCATCGTACACTAACGGATCTGTTCAGAAAGCGCGGGGTAAAACTCGAGCGTACTTACCAGCTGAATACCGGTGGGAATACGGACTTTCTAAACATGCTGAACAGTAAACGACTTGTTTCAAAAAAGGAATCAAAAACAGAGGCCGTACAGTCTGTTACTGCAGAGCGTCTTGATGACGATAACATCCATATTGGGCCCAGTGACTACGTCCCATGGCAAAAAGACAACAAGGTCTGTTTTTTGCGTATGGAAGGAAAGCTCTTTGGTGATGTTTCTATGAACCTGGAACTTCGCCTCTCGGTGGAGGATTCACCGAATTCGGCCGGAGTAGTAATAGATGCAATACGCTGCTGCAAGCTCGCGCTGGACCGTGATATCGGTGGTCCGGTTTATTCTCCATCCGCATATTTGATGAAACATCCGCCAAGGCAGTTTACGGACGATGAAGCGTTTCACATGACCGAGGATTTCATTGCCGGGAAAAGAGACGATTAGAATTCTATACTAAGCTATTTCGATCCTGTTACGACCGTGTTCCTTTGCTTTATACATGGCGGCATCAGCGGTCTGAACCAACTTTTCAAAGTTGTCTATTGAATCGTCAGGCAATCCGGCGATACCAATGCTGATAGTGATCTTTCTGTCTTCAATACCTTCAAACTTGTGTTCTGATATTACTTTTAATATCCTCGAAGCTACATTACGGGTATCTTCCTTTGTGGTTTGGCTGCATATAACAATGAACTCCTCGCCGCCCCATCGCGCTGCAATGTCAACGTCCCTGCAACTCTTACCTATTATATCGGCCACACCTCTAATGACAGTATCTCCCGTATGATGCCCGTAGTTATCATTGATTTCCTTGAATTTGTCTATATCGGCCATTAAAAACGAAAGAGGATATTTATATCTTTTTGATTTCTTGAATTCATTCCCTCCAACTGTCTCAATGCGCCTTCTGTTGAAAAGAGTCGTCAGAGGGTCTGTAATAGCCAGGAGTTCTACTTTGGCCAGCAGATCCTCCAGCTGATTGTTCTTGTCTTTCAGCTCGTCCTGTAACGCCTTTGTTCTCAAGCTCGCATATATTCTCGCATTGAGTTCAACTTCGCTGTATGGTTTTGAGAGGTAATCATCAGCGCCCGATTCCAGACTTGTTACCCTGTCGTTTATGGTATCCTTGACTGTAAGCATTATTATAGGTATTCCCTTTGTATGCTGATCTACCTTCAGCCACCTGCATATTTCATTACCGTTTATGTCCGGCAGGATAAGATCGAGGAGTATCAGATCAACAGGTTGTGTCTTGGCAATCTTGATGGCTTTCTTTCCGTCTTCAGCATAGACAACATCATAATTGTTATTTCTTAAAAATTCCATTGCAACATTCGCCTGCGACTTGCTGTCCTCAACAAGCAATATCCTGGCTTTAGACATATTCAATCTCCATTTTTTTATAACTCCAATTTATTTATAAAAAGTACCAATTCCTCCTCCATTGGCCTGAACGAAGGATTTTCCACTTTTTATGAGAATATCAATTATTTATATAACCTTATATTATTTTGCTATATATTTACAACAATATCAATAACAGAACGCTTAAAAAAAATCGAACCGGTTTCGTCCAAAATTGAGTGCGGGTTGGGCAGACATCTACAAGTGACCCTTTCGACCTGGACGAATTCAAGTTTTTCTCAGTCAGTATAATATCAATATTTTCCTCTGATGGCAAATCTTTTTGGGAAATAGTTACTTGACCTGCACAAACAGACTTGCTATAATGTTACTAAATTAAAAAAGGTAACACTATGCCTGTTATAAGATTTGGTATATCACTTGAAAATGTTTTACTGGGAAGATTTGATAGTCTCGTAAAGAAAAAAGGCTATGCAAGCCGTAGTGAGGCTATCAGGGATATTATCAGGGACAGCCTCGTAATGGAAGAATGGGAATCATCCATCGCTGAGACAGTAGGAACCATTACCATAGTTTATTCACATGACACAAGAGAACTGACGGATATCCTTACCGACCTTCAGCATCATTACTACAATTCGATAATTTCAAGTATGCATATACACCTTGATGAGCACAACTGCCTTGAAGTCATTGTGCTAAAGGGCAGGGCACAGGACATAAGGACCATAGCCGACAGATTAATCGGGACAAGAGGGGTGAAACACGGAAAGCTAACGGTAACGACAACCGGAAAACATCTGAAGTAGATTTTTTTTGAGGCTATAGTAGCACGATTATAATTATCATAATACTGGTTAGAAAGGCATTGATGAACTTGAAAGCTTTAACAGTGACAATACACTTGAAGATTCAACTGCTATTTTTCCCGGTACCTGGATTGTTCAGCATGTTCTGCCTTCCGTTGGATGTCTTTGCAGTCCATCCGCTCATCACGGATAATACAGGCACTCAGGGCAGAGGGAAATTTCAGTTCTTGCGGGCACTACATTGAGGTTTTAAATGCATATACCTGATGGTTACCTGAGTCCTCAAACGTATGTGCCTCTTTACGGGGTATCATTGATATTCTGGTCTGTTGCTCTCAGGAAGATGAAGAAAGAGTTTTCTGCCAGGCATATTCCCTATCTGGCTATGGCTGCTGCTTTTTCTTTTCTCATTATGATGTTTAATGTTCCCATCCCGGGCGGGACCACGGGCCATGCCGTCGGCGCCGGGATCATAGCTATCCTCCTGGGCCCATGGACGGCAGTGATAGCTGTATCTGTCACGCTCATAATTCAGGCTATAGTATTTGGTGACGGCGGGATAACTGCGATAGGCGCAAACTGTTTCAACATGGCTGTAGTGATGCCCTTTGTATCTTATGGGGTGTTTAAACTTCTGAGAGGAAATGCCACCGGCGGGGCAAGGTTATATATCGCGGCCTTTCTTTCCGGGTATGTCGGTCTTTCCGTAGCTTCAACAGTTACGGGTATTGAATTCGGAATTCAACCCCTGATTGCCAGCGGGCCGGACGGAAGACCTCTATATGCGCCCTATCCACTGTCGGTGGCTGTTCCTGCCATGGCATTGGAACATATGCTTTTATTCAGCGTTGTTGAAGGTATCATCACCGTTTTATTGCTCAGGTATTTCCTCAAGCATGAGCCTGAGTCAGTGTATGCGTTATCAATAAAGGAGGGCCCGAAATGACAAAATCTCAGAAGAAACTCTGGACAGGTCTTTTTATTCTCGCAGTGCTCACACCGCTTGGTATCATCCTTCCTGAAATATTCAAAGCAGGGGATGCATGGGGAGAGTGGGGACCGGATAAACTTGAAAAGCTTCTCGGGTATATGCCGGAAGGACTAAAGAGATTGGCTGCTCTGTGGAAGGCCCCGGTCCCGGGCTATAACTTCAGCGGCGAAGGCGCTTCCACGGCTGTCCAGGTGATATCGTATATTGCGTCGGGACTTATCGGCATACTGGCAGTGGGAGTTCTGATCTATTTGATTTCACGGTTAATCGTAAATAATGAAAAGTAAGATCCCCTCATTCCTGTTGGAAAGGAGCACCTCCGGTTCCTTTAAACGAGGCAAAGGGGGGCTGAAAATGCCTTTCATTGAAAAGGGAATACATCATTTCGCATATGTCATAAAAACAGGATATATCCAATGGGAAAATGCTTCAAAGGATCACTTCTTTCAGAGGATAGATGCCCGGATAAAAGTACTTTTTCTCGTCTTTTACGTAATTATCGTGAGCGTGAAAAAAGACATACCGTCGGAAGCCTTGATTGGAGCCTTTGTTTTCATTCTAATACTGATATCCCGCCTGAATCTTGTCGGTCTCTATAAACGGGTCCTTTTTTTCGGCTTCATTTTCGGTTTTCTGATCGCTTTTCCCTCTGCTTTCAATGTCATCACCAGGGGAGAGATCATTTATCCGGTACTTCACCTTTCAAGACCCTATAATTTCTGGATATACCGGATACCCAAAGAAATCGGCCTTACCATGGAAGGGGTATACGGAGTCATGATGCTTACCTCAAGGGTTATGAACTCCCTGGCCATCTCATTCTTCGTCTTATACACAACCCCATTCCCCGAAATCATAAAGGGACTCAAGATGCTGAAGGTTCCAGACAGCTTTCTCATGATCATAACCTTATCTTATAAGTACATATTTATATTTGCCGGAACACTCGCGGATATGCATCTTGCAAAAAAGAGCAGATTGGCAGGACAGGTGAGCAATGCAGAGGCAAGAAGATGGATCGCGGGAAGGATTGCGTTTATATTCAAAAAAAGCAGGCAGCATTATGAAGAGATATTTAAGGCCATGATCAGCAGGGGCTTTTCAGGCAGCATAAGAATCTACAGGGGCAAAAGGCTTCATGCGCGTGACTGGGTTACAGGTATTACCTTTTTCCTGGTCGGGGTTCTAATTTTATGGATGTGAGGTAATTATGGAAGACATTATAAGTCTTGAAGGGGTCAGCTATAGCTACTATGATAAGATTACTGCTATCCAGGACATAAGTCTTGGTATTAAAGAGGGAGAGAGATTTGCAATTATCGGTGCAAACGGAAGCGGTAAGTCTACCATTTTGCAGATCATGAACGGCCTGATATATCAGTCAAAGGGAAAATACTTTTTCAAGGGAAATGAGGTATCAAAGCAAGCCTTAAGAGATAATGGGTTTTTGCGGTTTTTCAGAGAGCGAGTCGGCTATGTATTTCAGGATTCCGATGTCCAGCTCTTCTGCCCGACTGTCCTGGATGAGCTTCTTTACGGTCCCCTCCAGCTGAAAATGGAGGAAGATGAGGCCATGGACAGGACTTTCGAGGTCATGCAGATCCTGAATATAGAGAATCTGAAAGACAGACCTTCTTATATGCTTTCCGGAGGTGAGAAAAAAAGGGTCGCCATCGGTTCGGTTTTAACGATGAATCCCGAGGTATTGCTCCTCGATGAGCCGACGAACGGACTTGACCCGAGAACGCAATGTTTTCTTGTTGAACTAATGTTTGCCTTGAGTGAGGCAGGCAAGACCCTCGTGATAGCCACACATGACCTATCACTGGTTGATGAGTTACATACAAAGGTTGCTCTTCTGTCGGAAAAACACAGGACTGAAAAGATCGGTCCTTCCGAAGACATCCTGAGAGATGAAGACCTCCTGCTGCAAGTGAACCTCATCCACGAGCATATGCATTACCATGGACAGGCCGTCCATAGTCACAGACATTCTCATCATGTTTATCATAAACATTAGCCTGTACTTAATTAGAGTCTGTCCATGAATTGCCGTTTTTTATTTTTGTCATGCCCGAAGTCTGTAATCGGGTATCCTAAACTTATAGAAAAGAATAGATTCCGGCTTAAGGACTGCCGGAATGACAGATAGAGAGTCTGTCCATGAATTGCCGTTTTTTATTTTTGTCATGCCCCGAAAGCCTTCGGGACATCCGGAACTTATTGAAAAGAATAGATTCCCCGACTAAGTCGGGAAATGACAGATAGAGAGCCTGTCTTTATACGCAGACTCTAATTACTCTAAATGAGAAGTCCGCTTTGACCGGTCCTGAAGTAACGTGGCAAGAATAATAAAGAAGGGAAAATCATCCGACAGGTCCTTTTTAATTCCCTCCATAATACTAATTGGCGGAGAGGCAGGGATTCGAACCCTGGGTGGAGTCACCTCCACAACGGTTTTCGAGACCGCCCCGTTCAACCGCTCCGGCACCTCTCCTTAATGATCTTTTAAAACAATTTACCCCGATAATTCATAAAGCATTACGGCGGATGTGGTGAAAATCCGCTTTGAGCCATGTAAGCCGTCCGCATAACACCCGACTCAGGAACAATGCGGGTTAAATCAAAATAATCCTCCAGAATACCTTTCGGGGAAAATATTATACCCGTTTCTCGCGGAAAAATCTCTTCAACAATTCGGCAGATTCTTCTTCGCAAATACCGCTAACAACTTCCACTCTGTGGTTCAGTCTCTGATCACTCAGAAGATGGTAAAGACTTTCCGCCCCACCGCCCTTCTCATCTCTGCAGCCATAAACCACTTTTTTTATCCTCGAATTTAATATGGCACCACAGCACATGATACATGGTTCTTTTGTAACATAAAGCGTGACATCACTCAGACGCCAATTCATGATCTTTGCACACGCATTCCTGATAGCAATGACTTCGGCATGACCCGTAGAGTCAAACGACCTCTCTCTTGCGTTCCAGGCCTCTGAAATTACCTCTCCCTGCGAAACGATCACTGCCCCAACCGGCACTTCATCATTTTCCGAGGCCTTCGCCGCAAGCGTCAGCGCCCGTCTCATATAAGCCATATGATGATCGCTATTCATGTCTCAAAATAATCCTCTTGAACATCTCAAGAAGTCCCTCCCCGAGGAATATGAGCGATTCAACATCGAGGTATTCATCTGCCGTACTGTCAAAGAGTATCCTGAGATTTGATCCAAAATCCTCATCAGGCCGCCAGTAAAGAATAAGAAACGGCACCTTGGGCAAAGGGTAAATGATCCATGCATGATCAGAAGCCTGCCCGGGCACATGTTTGCCTCCAAACATGCTCAATATATCATCAAAATGATTTATGCCCCCGTCGATAAGAATTCTCAAAGGTTCTTCGCAATCTCTCGTAAATGATAACTTTTTTACCCAGCCTCCCTTCAACTCACCAAATGATACCCATTTACCGCCCGGGGCGGATCGACCGGCCCTTCTTATATAGTGCAAAAGCAGTATCTTTATCCAGGGATTAATATGCCCCTGCGAATAGATATTGCCGTTCTCCTCAATGAGAAAATCCACTCCGAGGCAGTTTATACGCAGCTTGCCATCTTTCAGTTCAGCGCCTATGCCCTCTGCAACCGATTCAAAATCGATCCCGGACACCTCTTTGCGAAGAGAATCTATAAGTTCTTCTTTCCAGTCTCTCTTTTCGATTTTTTCCCTGACGCGCTCTACCGTATCTCTATCAATATAAGAACATTCCTCTAAATCTTTCTCACCCCTGACAACGGAAAGTGCAAATGCCATGCAGGTAGGAGTACCGCACTTTCCGCAATTGGACCTGTTTAAGAGTTCATATATATCGAGATAGTTCATTTATTACAATCTTTTTTAAAAGACCGACATACTTAGTTGGTTGCTATCATAACATCGTATACCCATTTTTAATATAATGGAATCTCAAAAGATTAATATCAATAAAGAAGTATTGCCCCCCCCTTGTGCCCCCTTTTCCAAGGTGGGGGATTGCTGTTTCCCCCTTTGGCAAAGGGGGATTAAGGGGGATTGTCACTCAATCATGCTATGCGTTATCTTTCTCTATGGCCTTCTTTTTTCATGGCTCTCTGTCTTTGATGCTTTCTCAATGGTTCACGATGTTATGATATATCCTCCTTAAGTACCATAAAAAAATGATGCCGGCACAGTTAACGGTAAAGGCAGGCATGATATAGAAGGTCTTCGTAAGCAGTGAGTTCCTTGTCAAGTGTAGTACCCTGAAATACAATACCAGTGGAGTGTCTGACTTCATCAGGTCTCTTTACGCAATCAAAACCGTTAGCAATTGCACTCCCCGAATCAGGCGTTAATAAAGTACAAAGTATGTTTACAGTCGTTGTCTTACCGGCACCGTTAAGACCAAAGAAACCGGATATAGTTCCCTTTTTGACATCGAAACTGACATTATTTACTGCTACATTCCCGTTGAATTTTTTTTAAAGGCGGTTTATGGAAATAGAGTGCATCAGATGTCCGACAATTATTTCCGGACAGGTTTTTTATCAGGCGAATCCGTCTTTTGGGTCTTTATTCCTGCCTTTTCCGCTGCATTCCCGGAAGTTGAAGGAACTGTCTTCTCGACAGCCTTATCCATTATGCTGGAACTTCCGCCCCCCCCCCGCCTGACGGAAATAACAGCCAGAAGGAGCGAAGTAAGCATGAATATTATTGCAACAACTGTCGTCATTTTGCTTAAAAAGGTAGCAGCGCCTCTACCGCCAAAAAGTGTCTGGCTCGAGCCTCCGCCAAAAGCAGAACCGAGCTCTGCTCCCTTCCCGCCCTGGATCAGCACAACCCCTATGAGTATTATGCTGACCAGGATATGAATAGTTAACAGGGACGTCATCATAATTATGTGGGCCTCCGGTTTATTTTAATTATATTTTACTATTTGTGAAAAACTCACGGGGTCAAGGCTTGCACCTCCAACCAGTGCGCCGTCAATGTCTTTCTCTTCCATAAGTGACTTTATATTTGCGGGCTTTACACTTCCGCCATATATAATTCCCGTCTCTTTGGAAACAGCTCCCAATTCTCCAATCTTTTTCCTTATGAATGAATGAACCTCCTGAGACTGTCCGGGAGTGGCCGTTTTACCTGTACCGATTGCCCAGACAGGTTCATATGCAATAGTAATTTTAGAATAATCCGCACCCTGAAGTCCAATTTCCAGTTCCCTTCCCACTATGTCAAATGTCTTGCCGGTTTCTCTTTCTTCAAGAGTCTCACCTACACAGAAAATTACTTCAAGTCCTCCGCCAATGGCTGCTCTCACCTTCTTATTCAATATCTCGTCTGTTTCCTTAAAATATTGTCTTCTTTCAGAGTGGCCAAGAATAACATGGCTGCAACCACAATCAACAATCATATTCACCGATATTTCTCCTGTAAAAGCTCCTTCTTTTTCGTAAAATGCATCCTGCGCACAAAGCCTGACACCGGATACCTTTAACATTTCCGAAGCCACAGCAAGTGATGTAAAGGGAGGAGCAAGAAGAATCTCCACATCATGACAACCTTTCACAAGTGGCAAAAAAACTTCTAAAAACTGCGATGTTTCAGCAGTTGTTTTAAACATTTTCCAGTTTGCGGCGATAACAGGCTTTCTCATGTTAACATTAATTTAAAACAATATCGACAGACAATGTCAAGAAACAGAGACGGTTATTATAATGGTTTTTTTATCTGAAACATTTTTTCCAGTGACCTGGCGAGTTTGAAGTCCTGCGGGATGGAAACCTTTACAACCTCACCTTTCTTCCCCAGATTCCCCATATTCTCATTATCCAGGAAAACACTCACCCCCCCTGCATTTCCGACTTTGATATAAAAACCTTCATTTCCCTTCTTGGTAATAACATCTCCTCTCTTCAATATATACTCCTCAACCTTTTTATTGTCGATTACCATCATAATCCATGTAGTTTCGTTAGCTATAATTTTGAGCAAATGAGGACCGGTCACTCCAACTCCGGAATGACCTTTTTGATGAAAAAATACAGAGGACCCTTTACTGTATTGCATATCATCGGAGTTACCAATGAACAGAAATACAGATACTAACGCAAAAATAATAATCAGGGAACCTATCCCAAAAATGATGATGTTCTTAATTCCATATTTATGGGAATCCAGGGGCTCTTCACGGCATTCTCCATAAACCTTTTCTCTCTCTTCGCTATAAAGCGCAAGTATATCACTTACATCGAGTCCCAGGGATTCCGCAACCAGCTTAAGGTAACCTTTTACGTATATTTCGGAAGGAATTGTCTCATAATTTCCATTTTCCAGATCGTGAAGGTAAGAAATCCTTATGTTTGTCTTTGATGCAATATCTTCCAGAGAAATGCCCTTTTGCTCACGTTTCTCCCTCAAGACATCGCCGACCACCATTTCTCCCCTTTTTTCAATTACTTAACATTTCGTAGTATATACTTTCAGAAATCTTAAATCAACTTAGATGATTCTTCAAAATGCCTGTATTTAAGGACTTCATTGTTGCCCTGTCAATCGTTTCTTCTTCAAAATCCGCAAGATGCGGGAAGACTCCTATAATCGGTATATCCGTTACTGATTCAAGGGTCTTCCGGTCCGTATCCTCATCAACACCGCCTTCAGGCTCGGATGAATAATTAAGGATTATTCCGGCTATCTCCATCCCCTTCGCAACAGCATAATGAACGGTGAGCAATGTGTGGTTTATCGTGCCCAGTGTCGGTCTGGCCACGATGATAAGGGGCAATCCCATCTGCAGGGCAAGGTCGGAGACAAAATAATCCTTTGTTACAGGGACAGAAATCCCACCGATCCCTTCAACAACGATTGCATCATAACGCTTTGTCAATTCATTGTATGCATCAAGAATAGCTGCAAGATCAACCGTCCTGCCCTCAATCTCACCGGCGGCAAGAGGCGACAACGGATTCTCATAGGTGCACGGCGTTATATCCGATATATTCTCATCCATACCGGAAACATTTTTCAGGAACAGACCGTCCTGGGGCATAAGCATATCGTCAATCTTGTTACATCCCGTCTCGATGGGCTTCATTGCAGCCGTTCTGTACCCGAGATAATTCAATGCCCTTACCATGGCCGCTGAAATGATTGTCTTACCCACCGATGTATCGGTAGCTGTTATAAAAAACCCCTTATTCATATTCACCTCGAATCAAAACTGAATCAGGTAATCCTGCTGTCAAGAAAGAAGACCTGACCTGTTATATTTTTTGTTGTACACAAATACGAAACAAATCCTGCAACCTCATCCGGATCCGACAACGTATTAAGAATACTTTCTTTAATCGCAAGCTCAATAGCATGTCCCGTCCCTTTACCCATTCTGGTTTCCATGTAACCGGGCAAAACGGTATTGACTCTGATCCTGAAACGTGACATCTCTTTTGCAAGTGATCTTGAAAACCCAATTATGCCTGCCTTGGACGCACTATATGCACACTGTCCCTCTCTGCCTTTTACCCCCGAATAGGAAGAAATGTTAACAATATGTCCTCCGGTATCCTTCATCAGAGGAAACATAACCTGAATACAATTAAAACACCCTTTAAGATTAATGTCAATAATGCTGTCCCATTTTTCTTCAGGAAACCTTATTAACAGACAGTCCTCTGAAATACCGGCATTATTAATAAGGTTATCAAGCCGCCCAAATGACTTCTCAATGTGATGCGCCATATCCCGTACTTCATCCCTTGACGATATATCCGCCCTTACGAGACGGCATTGATCACCAAGCTCATCTTTGAGTTTCAATGCCTCATATTCAGACGATCTGTAATTTACTATTACGCTATGCCCTTCAGATGCAAGCTTCCTCGACAGTGCGCTTCCAAGTCCCCCGGCTCCTCCCGTAATAAGGGTTATATATTTACTTCTTCCCAAAATAGTCACTTAGGACACCAAGAAGCATATCGATGTCATCTCCGGTATGCATTGCGGTCAGAGAAATCCTGGTCCTGGGCTGCTTCACGGTTGGAGGTTTTATAACAGGGGCATAAATCTTATGCATCTCAAGGAAAGCTGAGAGGTCCGAAGCAGCATCTACAGATTCAAACAACAGCGGTATAATCTGGGTACTGCTGTTTGCCTTATTTACTCTGATCGCTTCAAGCCCCTTATGAAACTTATTTACATTTGAATTAAGGAGATCCGCCCTCCCATGGTCAGACATAATCAATTCGATGGCAGCTTTAGCAGAAGCAATTACGGCAGGCGGGAGCGCAGTCGAGAATATCAGGGACCTTGACCTGTTAATAAGATAATCAACAGTACCTTTATCTGCTGCCACAAATGCCCCGTAAGAGCCGAAGGACTTGGACAAGGTACACATCTGTATTACAAAATCAGACGGTTCGAGCCCGTAATGAACCAGGGTCCCTCTTCCATTGCCGAGCACACCGGTACCGTGGGCATCATCTATATACAAGACTGCGGAAGTCTCTCTGCAGACATCGTAGATATCCCTTAATGGAGCAATATCGCCATCCATGCTGAACAGCGCATCCGTTACAACAATCCTTCGGTCGGCATCGGAACATCTCACTTTCTTCCTGAGGTCGGATATGTCGCAATGTCTATATATATACTTCTTTGCACGGCTAAGCCTGCATCCGTCAATTATACTCGCATGATTCAGCTCATCACTGAATATGGCATCTTTTTCACCCGCCAGCACCGGGATAGCCCCTGTATTTGCAGAATAGCCGGAGTTAAAAACCACGGCGCTCTCCGTCCCCTTCAGGCGGGCAGCCGTTTCCTCCAGTTCAGCGTGAAGTACTGTTCCACCCGAAAGCAGCCGGGAAGACCCCGCTCCGGCTCCATGTTTTCTGAGGGCATCAATTGCGGCATTTATTATCTTTTCTTCATTAGCAAAGCCGAGATAATCATTTGAAGCCAAATTCAGCAGATAATCATTGCCCAGACTGATCAGCCTTCCCTGTCCTGACTGCCTGTCCCTTATCTGCCTGCGAATGCCTTGAATATAAAGAGTTTCCAATTCGTTTTCAAACATTTTTTTATTTTAACATGCAGATAGATTTTTTCGAAGCCGTCTTATTTATTTAATTGCAATATTTCATGTATACTATATCTGTAAGACATAAGAAATATCTTGTTTCTTTATAATTATTTTTTTTAGTGACGAAAGTAGCTATGGTATATGCGTCAACTACACTTTACAACGGTTACATACGGAGGAGGGCAAAGAAGCTCTGGATATTTTGAGCTTTATAATTAACACCTTCTGTTAAACCAAATATATGCACGGTTATAGATGACGGACAAAGCAACCATAATAAAACAGACACAGAAATTTATTGCCAGGGGCCAATACGACAAGGCAATAATGATGTGGTCCGAATTTGTAAGCGGTAAACCCAATGCCAACATATTCAATACTATAGGCGATCTCTATTTAAAAATTAATAAACGGCAAAGCGCTATAGAATGGTTTCACAAATCCGCAACACTTTTCAGGGAAGAAGGTTTTTCCCCGAGAGCTCTGGCCATTTACAAAAAAATTCTTAATATTGACCCCTCTGAGGCCGATGCACTCCTTGCACTTGGAGAATTGAATGAAGAAAAGGGCCTTGTCCCGGATGCAATAAAATTCTATCTTGCCTCAGTCGATGCTTTAAACAAAAAGGGCAGAAAAGATGAACTTCTGAATATATACAACAGAATACTGGATATTGCACCTTCAAATCTTCCTCTCAGAAACAAGATTGCCGAATACTATATAAAAGAAGGTTTCAACCATGAGGCATCAAAAGAACTCATATATATCGCTCGGTTCTATGAAGAAAAAGGAGAAAGTGAGCAGGCGGCAGACTATTTCAACAAGGCTGTAGAACTTTTTCCGCAAAACAGCGATGCCTATCTGAGTATGAGTAAACTTTATCATACTCTCGGCAAAACAGAAGAAGCTGCAACTGTTCTGAAAAAGGCTATCAAAGCATTTCCTGATGACGTAGATTTAAATATAAGAATATCCGGACAGTTAATAGAAAACGGGAAACTGGAGGAAGCGGAAGAGCTTCTGAATCGAATCTCGGGCAAAGAGCCTGATAATGCATATATCAAAGAGCAGGTTGCATATATACATTTATCTAAAGGTGATAAAGAAAAAGCCTGGGCAATATACAGTCCAATCATAGACAAACTGCTTGAGACAAAGAAGCCTGGCAAATTGATAGAAGTTCTTAAAGAACTATACGATGAGGACCCTATCGAGGTCTCTAAAAAACTCGCCTATCTGTATAAAAAGGAGGGTGATCATGAAAATACCCTGTTAGAACTCATTAAGGCAGGTGAACTATTAAAGAATTCCGGAATGAAGGACGAAGCTGTCAGCATATTAAATGAGGCTAAAAAGGTAGATCCCGAAAATGAAAAAGTCAATAGACTAATCATGGAACTCAGGGAAGAAACGGGAGTTGAGCAGGCGCCCGTTGAATCTGAAAAGAGTATGGAAGAGGCAATTACAGAGGCGGAAATCCTGCTCAGGTACGGGAAGACCGGGGAAGCCATGAAATTACTTGAATCCCTAAAAACCAGAGAACCCGAAAACATGGAAGTTCATAATAAACTTAAATCTCTTTATCTGGAAACCGGCGAAAAAGAACTCGCAGTAACCGAATGTATTATACTGGCAAATCTTTATAAAAAAGCGGACAATCCCGGGATGAATGAACAATTATTGAATGAGGCATTCAATATCGACCCTGATGATCCAAGATTGGCGGAAAGGTCTGCTGCAACTATCAGCGAGAAATCGACACTTTCAACATCCGCGGCAGAAAAACTCCCGGTAGAAACCGAGGGATACGAAGAAGATATATCCGAGGCCGACTTCTACTTCAGGCAGGGCCTGCACAGCGAAGCACTTGAAATTTACCAAAGATTATCTGAAGCAATGCCGGGCAATCAAGAAATCCAGAATAAAATCAATAAGATACAACATACTGAAGAAACGGAAATGGTAAAAGAGCCGGTTGAAGAAACAGCTATGGAAGTTTCCGCAGGAGATGAGTCGGTCTATGATGCAACGGCGGAGACGTTGGAAGACATCCTGTTGGAAGGTGAAGAAGAGATTCCCGAACCATCACTCGAGAACGATGTACTTGAAATTTTCCAGGAATTTAAAAAAGGTATCGAGACGCAACTTGAAGAGGAAGACTCTGAAACGCATTATAATCTCGGCATTGCATATAAAGAGATGGGCCTTTTGGACGATGCAATCAAGGAATTTCAGACGGCAAGCAAGGATAATTCAAAAACCGTTCAGGCTTCAAGTATGCTTGGCTTATGTTATATTGAAAAAGAGCTTTATCCTCTTGCAATCGATTCACTCAAGAAAGTATTGGATAACATAATTGAAAGAGACGATGCTTATTGGGGAACAAAATATGACCTTGCATCTGCATATGAAAAAAATGGTAATATAAAAAAAGCTACTGAACTATTCACTGAAATATATTCTAATAATGCAAAGTTCAGAAAAGTAGATGAAAAGTTAAACACACTTAAAGGCAGCAGTGCCGCAAAAACTGAAGCCCCGACGCCAGCAAAGAAGAAGAAAGAAAGAATATCTTATATATAATCGATAAATCAAATGGATTATCTTGAATTTTACAGATTAAAAGAACACCCATTTTCCAACGTTGTAGATAACCGCTTTTATTTCAACAGTCATCAACTCGCTAATGCCCTGATAAAACTCAAATATGCGATTGACTCACAAAGAGGACTCGCTGTTGTTGTCGGAGATATCGGCACAGGTAAGACAACCCTTGCAAGGAGGCTCCTTGAAGATCTCGATGAGGGATCATATGAAGCCACACTTCTTGTTGTCATCCATTCATCTGTAAGTTCCGACTGGCTCCTGAAGAAACTGGCAATGCTCCTTGGTACGGAAAACGTTGCTGATGACAAGATAAAAATATTGTCTCAAATTCACAACCGCCTCATGGAAATAAATGAAAGCGGCAGGAAGGCGGTAATTCTTATCGATGAAGTCCAGATGTTAAATTCAAGGGATGTTATGGAAGAATTCAGGGGACTCCTGAATATAGAATTGGCAAACGGCAAGCTGGTTAACTTTATCTTCTTTGGTCTTAGTGAAATTGATAAGGTGCTTGCCTTGGACGAACCGTTAAAACAGAGAGTTGCCTTAAAACTGAATATCAAGTCGTTTTCTGAAGCAGATACTCTCGAATATATACAACACAGGCTTAAAGTCGCTTCATCCTATGGCGGCATATTTACAAATAAATCTATTAAGGCCATTTATAAATATTCAGACGGGACCCCACGGTTGATTAATACCATCTGTGACAATGCACTGCTCGAAGGATTTCTTATGAAGAAAAATCCGATCGATGAAGAAATAATCGAAACAGTAGCTAAGGATCTCGGACTTTTACTGACTTAGAAACCTTTCCTACCTCAATATCCGTAATCGACAAATTACACTTGTAGCGGTTATATTCGAATTTTACCTTGGAAGAGAGCATGCTGAATCCATAATCCCTTACATCAGCATAAGAAATTTCCACCTCCCGGTGTCTTGTCATTCTGACAATCTGTTTTTCAGGGAGCAGAAATACCGGGTTTACGTAGATCTTTTTCCATGAATTTCTAATCACATAATTACTACCGGTTATCACGGTGTCATAACCGTATATATTCCACCATACCAGAGCATCCCTCAGTATAACGGCAAACATATACTCAACATATTCGTCCCCCAGTGAAGGGGTCATCTCAATGTTGCCTCCTTTCAGATGGATGCTTCCGGCTGTTATGCCTTTTGATGATATATTCATATCCATATCTTCTCCCTTAACAGACATTATAAAACTGCCCCGGAAGTCCCTGTTACCGCCGTGAACCGAGATATCGCCTTTAATTTCAATATCGTCGATACTTCTGAGTTTAGCAACTTTTTCATTAAACCCTTCAAGGTCGTGAGTGCCGCCATAATACCCTCCTAACGTACGGGAGATACTATTATCACGCATTTCCGGTTTACTGCAGGTTACACTGAATGTCAGTAATATCAGACTATTTAAAATGATCAAAAACCGCTTCAATCGCCTCATGTATATCCCTGACTCCTGTAATACTTATATCAGACATGTTAAAATCATTTTCCCTGTTTCCTTGAGGAAGGATAACCCTCTTAAATCCTATCTTCCTGGCCTCTTTTACTCTAATCTCAGCATTGGCTACGGATCTTACCTCTCCGGTGAGACCAACCTCACCGAAAATTATTGTATCCTCTTTTATGCTCCGCTCACGGAGAGATGATATAATTGTCATTAACACACAAAGGTCTGCAGCCGGCTCAACAATCCTTAACCCTCCTACCACATTGACAAATATATCCATTGTTCCAAGCGGAATACCGCCTATTTTCTCACATACTGCTATCAGCAGATTTACCCTGTTCAGATCAATTCCGATAGCTGTTCTCCTTGGCATGCCGAAAGATGTGGGACTGACAAGAGACTGCACCTCAACCAGTAAGGGCCGGGTACCCTCTACAGAAGAAGTCACGGCAGAGCCGCCATTATTTCCGTGCCTCTCGGAAAGGAACAAGGCAGAAGGATTGATCACTTCAATCAGACCATGCTCTCCCATCTCAAAAACTCCGATCTCATTCGTGGAACCAAATCTGTTCTTCACCGACCTGAGTATCCTGTATGAGTGTCCCCTGTCACCTTCAAAATATAAGACCGTATCAACTATATGTTCCAGGAGTCTTGGTCCGGCAAGCGCGCCTTCTTTTGTTACATGTCCTATGATAAAGACCGGGATACCTGTTTTCTTGGCATAAACCATAAGCTTTGAAGAACATTCTCTTATCTGACCCACGGAACCGGAAGCCGACGGAAGGGTGTCAGTGAATACAGTCTGGATCGAATCAACAACAATAGCAGCGGGTTTCATCTTTTCCACGGTCATGAAAATGTTCTCAAGACTGGTTTCAAACAGTAATGCTATCCTGTCACAACCGATCCCGAGTCTGCCGGCCCTGATCTTGATCTGGGGAAGAGACTCTTCTGCAGATACGTAAAGAACCGTGCTCCCGAGCTTATTGACGATTCCGTTCATCGACTGAAGCAGCAAAGTCGACTTTCCTATACCCGGATCACCGCCTACCAGGATAACACTTCCGGGCACCACCCCTCCTCCAAGAACCCTGTCAAACTCATCGATACCCGTGCCGTATCTGAAACCATCCTTTATTTCAACACTGTCGAGCATTACCGGCTCGGATGCACTTTGAGATCTCAGGTTTTTCGGCTTCAATTTTTCTTCAGCAAAGCTGTTCCATGCCTCGCAATCAGGACATCTGCCCAGCCATTTAGGAGATGAATAGCCACAGGCCTGGCACTGATATGAAATCTTTATCTTAGCCATCCTATATTCCCAAAAACTTCATCCCTTTTCCAATCTGCAAGCTTTTTTCAATAGACCTTTTCATAAACACCTTTGCCTTCTTTACGGATTCCTGAACGGATCTGCCGGAAGCGATACCGGCAGCTATTGCGGCAGAAAAGACACAGCCGGTTCCATGATACCATCCACTGATTTTATCCGACTTGTATTCATAATATTTTTCCCCGTCAAAAAGTACATCTACAGCCATGTTCTCAAGGTGCCCGCCCTTGATTACAACATTTTCCGCTCCGAGTCCGCAAAATTTTTCAGCTGCAAGATACATCTCCTCGATTCCATATATACTAATGCCCGTGATCACAGATGCCTCATGGATATTTGGGCTAACTACCCTGCATCTGGGTATCAACTCATTAATCAGGGGCTTCAGTGCGTCTTTCCTGAGAAGAGGCCTTCCCGTGCTTGACAGAATTACAGGATCAACTACCATATTTTTTATTCTTCCTGCATCAATCTCATTGCATATCAGATTTATTATGCCCTTGTCATATATCATACCCGCTTTTGAAGCATCAGGTAAAATATCGTCAAGAACGGCATTCAGCTGCTTCGCTACGGAAGATCCGGACACAGGCTCAATATGCTGAAGGCCGAGGGTATTCTGGGCCGTTATTGAAGACACTATGCCCAACCCATAGACATTCTGTGACCGGAAAACCTTTATATCTGAAGAGACCCCTGCGCCGGATGTAGGATCAAACCCTGCAATGGACAATGCCGTCTTCATTATTCCTCCGTCATTTTAAGTGCCCTTGACAATTTTTCATTTATGGAGCCCTACAAATGCGGGCTAATATCGGCGTCCCATTAACTTCACGATTTTTTCCGTTTCCAGTCCAATATCATCGGCATTCAAGATCGCGGATATCATCGCAACACCACTTGCTCCGGCCTTTATTACCTCTTCGATATTCTTTTCGTTAATGCCGCCGACCGCGAATACGGGTATTTTAATTTTATTTGAAACGTACTTGAACGCATCTATACCAATAGGATTACCATATTTTATCTTCGAAGGAGTTTCATATACCGGACCAAGGGTAATAAAATCAGCGCCGGCCTCCTGTGCCTCAATCGCCTCATCATACCCATGAGCCGATACTCCGATCATAAAACCCTCACCAGCAATAGATCTAACAACTTTTACAGGTATGCTCTGTTGTCCAAGATGAACCCCATCTGCCCCCACCGACATTGCCACATCCACCCTGTCATTAACAAAAAATAATGCATTATATTTTTTTATCAGGTCCCTGATCTTATGTGCATAATCCACCAATTCCCTTACTGATAAATCTTTTTCTCTCAGTTGGACCGCTTTTATGCCTGATTTAAGGGCCGATTCAATACTTTTAACAAGCCTGTCTTCAGGACACTTCTTTCCGTCTGTTATGAGATAGATACCAAAATCAACGGTCATCAGATTACCGACTCCAACCATATGAACATCAGATTTTCCATTAGAAACGTCAATACAGTAAGCACCCAGAATATCTTTTCAGTAATCCTCATGCTCACCTTGAATATCTTCAATAAGGCAAATATCAGTAAAAACCAGAAGACCGATACCCACTTGAGATTCCATGGTGAAACCCATAAGATCAATAAAGAAACAAATATTCCAAGTCCGATATAGGGCAGCCACACATACCAGCCGCTAAGCTTCAGCCCCCGGCATCTTCTTGCCCTCAGGGCAGTAAGCATATATATCTGCCACCATGCACCAAAAAAAAAGAACATAACGGCATATCTGTCAAGCCTCGCAAGCGTATCCCATCCAAAAATAAACTTCTTGGCCTCGAGTGCCCATATAGTAAATATGAAGACCGCCGGTAAAAAACCGGCAAATAAGAAGCCGAAGAAATCGAGGACATACGAACCGAATGGCGTTTCTTCACGGCCGCTTTTCTCAAATCTTGCAGTCATAAAAAACTCCATGCCAAGCATTATCGGCACAATAAGATAAGCTATCTGCTGATACCTGTATGCCTCCATATGACCTCTCCAGAATTATTTAAATAAATTAATCTTATGGGCAAGACAACCGGCGCCGAAACCGTTATCGATGTTCATAACCCCGATGCCGGGAACGCAGGAGTTGAGCATTGCAAACAGTGCAGTCAACCCTCCAAGGCTCGTGCCATAACCTATAGAAGTCGGTACTGCTATAATCGGTTTATCCGTTAAACCTCCGATGACCGAGGGAAGTGCTCCTTCCATTCCGGCAACAACTATAATTACCCGGGCATTATCAATAACCTTTTTATTATGAATCAACCTGTGAATACCTGCAACGCCGACATCGTTAAGACCTTCAGTTTTACTTCCAAGAAACGAAGCTGTTGCCTCAGCCTCTTCAGCAACAGGTCTGTCCGATGTCCCGGCTGATACGACCAGTACATTACCCCTTCCCTTTTTGATTCCGCCAATCCTGATAGTCCCCGAATAAGGATAGAACTCGGAATTCCTGATATTTAATCTTTTATAAACTTCTTCCGACGCCCTCGTCACCAAAGCTCTTCTATTGAGCCTATATATTTTTTTTGCAATCTCGACGACCTCTTCAATTGTTTTACCTTCAGCATATACAACTTCCGGGATACCCAGCCTCAGGGCCCTGTGATGATCGATCTTTGCATATGAGAGGTCTTCGTACGGGAGGTCTTTGAATATTTCTATGGCCTCATTGATGCTGATCTTATTATTCTTTACTTCACCAAGAATTTTTCTTATTCTATATTTATACATTAATACTCAGGAAGGCCTCAGAAACTAAAAAAAGAGGCATAATATATCAAAAATGATCAAATTCTGTCTTAAGCGGTCTGTTCATGAGTTCCCTCACGGCCGTCAAAGGGTCTTTGCCCCTGTGAAGAACATGATAGACCTGTTCGACTATCGGCATTTCAACCTGATGCCTCTTTGAAAGTTCGTATGCTGATACCGATGTCTCAACCCCTTCCGCGATACTCTTTGTAGCCCCGACAATTTCCGATAATGTCATTCCCTGTCCCAGTTTTACACCCACTGAATAATTCCTGGATGTTGTACTCGTACAGGTAAGTATCATATCACCCATCCCGCTAAGACCTGAAAAAGTCCACGGATCCGCCCCCAGTTTTATGCCAAGCCTCAGCATCTCCGCAATCCCCCTCGTTATCAATGCAGCCCTTGCATTCTGGCCAAGACCAAGGCCTTCACATATACCCGAAGCTATTGCAATGACATTTTTCAGGGCACCACCGATCTCAACACCTTTGACATCATGATGCGTATATACCCTGAAGTATTCGGTATTGAATATCTCCTGCAGGAGATATGAGACCTGAGTGTCCTTTGTTGCCAGGGTCACAGCCGTCGGTATTTCCTTAACAACCTCTTTTGCAAAGCTGGGCCCTGAGATAGCCGCAATCCTGTTCTTGATCAGCTCCCCCAATATCTCCGAAACGGTTTTCAGTGAACCCTTCTCAATACCCTTGGATGCACTCACAATTATGGCATCATCCTTAAGAAATTGTGCTGCTGAAGAAAACACCCCTCTGACAAACTGCGTCGGCACAACACTAACAACATAACGTGCCTTTGGAAGACAGTCTTCAAAAGAGTGCGTGATGTTCAGGTTGTCCGGCAATTCGATGTCAGGCATATAAACTTTATTGACCCTGTGCTCTTTCATATACTCTGCAAGGTCCTCTTCAAATGCCCACAGCGTAACATCATAGTCCTTCTTTGAAAGGAGTATGGCAAGGGTAGTTCCCCAACTGCCTGCTCCTATGACTGTTATATAGCTCATGATTTGTACTTATCCATTATATCAGAAAATCCCCTTCAATCCACTCCTTCCAGGGAAGATACAGAGGTGTCATTAATTATCATCTACCCTTCTGTTTTTTCTCTATCTTCGCCCATGTGTCGCGAAGCGTAACCGTACGATTGAAAACAAGTTTTTCATCCGGCAAATCTTTGTCAACACAGAAGTAACCGATCCTGAGAAACTGAAAGAAGTCTCCTGGCCGCACATTGGAAAGTCCGGGTTCCACTTTGCAGTCCCTGAGAATCTCGATTGAATCAGGATTCAGACATGATTTCATATCGGGGCACTCTTTTTCGTCTCCGGGGTTTTCCTTTATAAAAAGACGGTCGTAAAGGCGCACTTCGGCATTCAATGCATGCTTTACCGAAACCCAATGCAAAGTCCCCTTTATCTTCCTGTTTGCCTGTGGCGCTCCGCTCTTTGTACCGGGATCATACGTGCAGAGCAACTCCACTATTTCACCGGTTTCCGTATCTTTTACAACATGTTCACATTTTATTATATAGGCATGTTTAAGCCTGACCTCACGTCCGGGTGCGAGGCGGAAGAATTTTTTCGGCGATTCCTCACGGAAATCGTCCCTTTCGATATACAATTCCCTTGAGAACGGGATCTTTCTTGAGCCTGCACCCGGCTCTTCCGGGTTTATCTCAGCTTCGAGTTCCTCCACTTTTCCCTCGGGATAATTTTCTATGACAATCCTCAATGGATGTAAAACCGCCATCACCCTTGGTGCACACCTGTTCAGGTCTTCACGCAGGCAGTGCTCAAGAAGTTCGATATCCACTGTGCTGTTGCTCTTTGCCACCCCGATACGGCCACAAAAATCCCTGATAGATTCAGGGGTATATCCCCGTCTCCGCAAACCGGAGATTGTTGGCATCCTGGGGTCATCCCACCCGTCGACGTGTCCTTCCCTTACGAGCTGAATGAGTCTGCGTTTACTCAAAACAGTGTAGCTCAGATTCAGGCGGGCAAACTCGATCTGCCGGGGCTGATGGATACCAAGCTGTTCAATGAACCAGTTATAGAGCGGACGATGGTCTTCAAATTCAAGCGTACATAATGAGTGGGTAATTCCCTCTATAGAATCACTCTGCCCGTGAGCCCAGTCGTACATGGGATAAATACACCATTTATTACCCGTCCTGTGATGCTCTTCATGGATTATACGGTACATAACGGGGTCTCTCATGTTAAGGTTTCCCGACATCATGTCAATCCTGGCCCTTAAAACCCTGGAGCCGTCTTCAAACTCACCGGCCCTCATCCGTTCAAAGAGGTCAAGGTTTTCTTCAGCGGTCCGGTTCCTGTAAGGGCTCTCCCTGCCGGGCTCTGTAAGCGTCCCCCTGTATTGCCGAATTTCATCGGCATTCAAATCATCAACATATGCCTTACCGGCTTTTATCAGCCTTACAGCATATTCGTACAGCAGCTCAAAATAATCCGAAGCATAATATTCCCTGTCACCCCAGTCATAGCCGAGCCATCGCACATCTTCCTTTATTGATGCAGTATACTCCGATTCTTCTTTTACAGGGTTTGTATCATCAAACCGCAGATTACACAGCCCGTTAAATTCAGCGGCAACTCCAAAATTCAGACATATGGATTTTGCATGTCCTATATGAAGATAACCATTAGGTTCCGGGGGGAAACGGGTGTGGACGCTACCGTTATTCTTGCCGGCCCGAAGGTCTTCAGCTATGATCTCACGGACAAAATCGGTTGCAGCCGCTCTTTTTGATTCACTGTTCATCATGATACCTTTATCATAGTAATCGCCTTTTCCAGTCTTTTGATGACCTTTTCCTTCCCAATAATATCAAGAATTTCGAATATTCCCGGACTTTCAGTTCCACCTGTCATTGCAACACGCACAGGCTGTGCAATCTTCCTTAGCTTGATGTCATGCTTTTCCATTATCGCCTTGAAAATCTCCTCAAGAGAGCGCTCAGAAAAATCATCGTCTGCCGAGACAGCATCCCGCAGGTCCTCAAGATAAGGCAGACTCTTTTCATTCAGAAATTTTGCCCGTGCTTTCTCATCGAATTCAACTTCTTCAGCTATATAGTATCTTAAAGATTTTGCCATATCCACCAATGTCTTTGCCCGTTCTTTTAATGTATCGATAGCCCTGGAAAGCCATTCCTCATCAAGGGCATGGCCTTCAGAAAGAATCCCATCCCTTACCAGAAACGGCATGACAAGTTCTCCGAGTTTCGAAGAAGGGGTATCTTTCATGTATTGGCCGTTCATCCACAGCAGCTTTTCAGGATTGAAAACCGCAGCGGCCTTTCCGATATTATCGAGGGTAAATTTTTCTACGAGTTCATCCCTTGAGAAGACCTCCTGGTCGCCATAAGACCAGCCAAGCCTGACAAGATAGTTAAGCAACGCCTCGGGCAGATACCCCATCTCCCTGTATGCCTGTACCGATGTTGCCCCATGTCTTTTGCTGAGTCTCGTCTTGTCTGAACCGAGTATCATGGGCAGATGCGCAAATTTTGGAACATTACAGCCAAGGGCCCTGTATATGTGTATCTGCTTGGGAGTATTGTTCAGGTGATCATCACCCCGGATAATATGTGTCATACCCATTTCAACGTCATCAACGACAACAACAAAATTATAAGTAGGAGTTCCGTCAGACCTCATTATAATGAAATCGTCAAACATGGCGTTATCATAAGCAACATTACCCCTTATGAGGTCTTCCACAACGGTCTTTCCGTCCCGGGGCATCCTGAACCTGACGACCGGCCTTACATCCGGAACCGGCGTTTTTCTTTCCCTGCATCGCCCGTCGTATTTCATGTGGCCACCTGTTCCGGCTGCCTCCTTGCGACGCTGCTCAAGTTCACCGGGAGAACAGTAACAATAATATGCCTTATCCTCATCAATCAACTTACGGATATATTTTTTGTAAATGTCCATTCTGTCCGTTTGCCTGTAAGGACCCTCGTCCCAGTCAAGACCAAGCCATTTCATGCCGTCAAGTATAGCCGCAATATACTCATCAGTAGACCTTGTCCTGTCTGTATCTTCAATACGAAACACAAATACACCATCGTTATGTCTGGCATAAAGCCAGTTAAATAGCGCTGTCCTCGCACCACCTATATGCAGAAAACCGGTGGGGCTCGGCGCGAATCTTACTCGCGGCACGTTGTTTTCCAACTCAATCCTCCATTACTCTTTATTTTTTTGACAATTATAATAACACATAAAGCGTGCAATATTGTTGCAGCCGCCGGGTATAAGTAAAGCGCCTTTCCCGCCAACCGTTATCTTCCCGCCTCTGTTCCCTGGATATAAACTTGCCGGCATTTCATCTGAAAATACCCCACCCCTCTTTAATTTCCCCTTGCCAGGGGCTATCCCCCCCCTCCCAAGAGA
>BDTO01000055.1 GCA_002897855.1 bacterium BMS3Bbin05 | reverse complement strand
CACTAAATAGACTCTGTGTATAAAGTCAGCATCTCTATCTGTCATTCCGGCAGTCCTTAAGCCGGAATCTATTCTTTTCAATAAGTTCTGGATGCCGGATTACAGATTTCGGGCATGACAAAAACAAGAAATGGCAGTTTATACACAGACACTATTTAGAGTCTGTGTATAAAGTCAGTCCCTCTATCTGTCATTCCGGCAGTTCTTAAGCCGGAATCTATCCTTTTCAATAAGTTCTGGATACCCGACTACAGACTTCGGGTATGACAAAAATATAAAATGGCAGTTTATACACAGACACTATTTAGAGTCTGTGTATAAAGTCAGTCCCTCTATCTGTCATTCCGGCAGTCCTTAAGCCGGAATCTATTCTTTTCAATATACGTTCTGAACGCCAGATTACAGATTTCGGGCATGACAAAAACAAGAAATGGCAGTTTATACACAGACACTATTTAGAGTCTGTGTATAAAGTCAGTCCCTCTATCTGTCATTCCGGCAGTCCTTAAGCCGGAATCTATTCTTTTCAATAAGTTCTGAATGCCAGATTACAGACTTCGGGCATGACAAAAATAAAAAATGGCAGTTTATACACAGACACTATTTAGTTTGCCGTTGATGGGGATTGTTTTGACCCTGGTGGAAGTCATATTTGGTGGCTCTTTTGGAATGTTTACAAATGTTCGTGTTAAAATAATTAAAACCAGTTCGGAAGTTAACACGGACTCAATAAGTATTATGGGGGATAGATGGCTTTTACAATAGCATTTGCCGGGAAAGGTGGAACAGGTAAAACCAGCATAGCGGGTTTGACTATAAGGTACCTGATTGAAAAGAAACAGAAACCGGTGCTTGCCGTTGATGCAGACAGTAACGTATGTCTGAATGAGGCGTTGGGGGTTGAAGTCCATGCGACTATTGGAGGCCTGAGAGAGGAATCGCTTAATACTATCCGTTCGGGCGCCGAAAGACCGGGCGGCATGAGTATGGAGCAGTTGTTCGATTATCAGGTCCAGCAGTCAATCGTAGAATCAAAGGGATTTGACCTGATTGTTATGGGAAGACCCGAGGGGCCTGGATGCTATTGTGCGGCAAACAATATAATCAGGAAATACACTGATATACTGTCCGGAAAATATCCATATGTCGTTATAGACAACGAGGCGGGGATGGAACACCTTAGCAGAAGGACGACGCACGAAGTGGACCTTCTGTTAATTACCAGTGACCCTACTGTCAAGGGAGTGAAGACTGCGAAGAGGATCCATGATCTTGTCGATGAACTGAAGCTGGATGTCGGGCGAAGTGCGGTTATTATTAACAGGGTAATGGGAGGGGAAGCCGGCAGGCTTAAGCTTCTCTCTGAAGATCTCGGATTGAATGTTATAGGTCTTGTTCCACAGGACGGGACTATATTCGATTATGATCTTAAGGGAAAACCTGTCTTTGAAATACCGGCCGATTCGCCGGCTTGTTTATCGGTCTTCGGTATCCTTGATTCTCTCAGTATACCATAGTGACATATTCAGAGACTGTTTGAAGCTTTTTTATATAAACCGGGATTCAACGGTAAGCGGCACTGCTTATCGCCGGGTTTGGGATAAAGTATTCTTTATGCTTGGCGGAATCCGGTTTTTGTTGACTTCAATAAAGGTAAAGAAATATATTAATAGCGTTTGTTTCTTATCATTTGATGAAAATCAGAATGCAAATGATTTCCTTCCGAAAATAGAGGGAGAAACCGAATGCCGAAGATACTTGAAAAAAGGCTTATTCGTTCCCCGGACGTCTTCTACTACAAGATTAACGCTCCTCTTTTATCGAGGAAAGCGAAGCCCGGACAGTTTGTAATTATAAGGCTTCATGAAAAAGGAGAGAGGATCCCGCTCTCTCTTGCAGATATTAATCCTGAAGACGGGACTATCAGCCTGATTGTCATGGCGGTAGGGAAAACGACGACCGAGATGTCTACTTACAGGGAAGGTGACGATATCCTTGACTTATGCGGTCCCCTGGGGCAGCCTACGCCTGTAAAGAAGTATGGAAGGGTGGTACTGGTCGGCGGCGGATTCGGGGTTGCTCCGCTTTATCCGATTGCGAGGGATTTTAAAGCGGTGATGAATGAAGTGGTAATGGTAATGGGAGCACGCAGCGGCGACTTGCTGATCTACGAAAAAGAGATGTCGGAAGTCTGTGATAAAGTCCTGATAACGACTGACGATGGAAGCAGGGGTATCAAGGGTGTGGTGACGGTTGCCCTGAAAGAAGAACTCGAAACCAGCGGTGCGGATCTCGTTATGGCGGTAGGCCCGGCAATTATGATGAAGTTCGTCAGTGAGACCACGAGACCGTTTGGTATTAAAACTCTCGTGAGTTTAAACTCTATCATGGTTGACGGTACCGGAATGTGCGGAGGCTGCCGGGTAAGTATTAACGGAAACACAAAGTTTGCCTGTGCCGATGGTCCTGATTTTGACGGGCATCAGGTGGACTGGGATCTCCTCATGACGCGCCAGAAAACCTATATCAGGGAGGAGAGGGAATCTTTTGAGGCATGGAAGAAACGGCATTCACATATGATCGTAGAAGAGAAATGATAAAGGTATCGAACAAGTTTTATCACTAAGCCTGCCCATTGCATGAATTTCAGGGGTTGGAAATATGGCTGAGGAAAAGAAAAAAATAAAGATAATCCCCCAGAAAACTCCCGCGCGGGAACAGGATCCTGTCGACAGACGATCAAACTTTAATGAGGTCTCACTGGGTTATGACGAGGAAATGGCTGTTGAGGAGGCCCGGAGATGCCTGAACTGTAAAAAGCCGCAATGCATCAGCGGATGTCCTGTACACGTGCCCATACCCGAATTCATAACTGCGATTAAAACGGAAGAATTCAGGAAGGCGATTAACAAGATAAAAGAGGTCAACATCCTTCCCGCTATATGCGGGAGGGTGTGCCCTCAGGAAAATCAGTGCGAAAAATTCTGTACACTCGGGAAAAAACATGAGCCCGTAGCCATAGGGCGTCTGGAAAGATTTGCTGCGGACCGGGAGAGGGAAAGCGGGGAGGTCGGTATACCGGAGATCGCTGCACCTACAGGAAAAAAGGTTGCTGTTGTGGGGAGCGGACCGTCCGGACTTACCTGTGCATCCGACCTGGCCCGTCATGGTCATAACGTCACAATTTTTGAAGCCCTCCATGAACCCGGAGGTGTGCTGGTTTACGGCATCCCGGAGTTCCGGCTGCCCAAGAAGATAGTTGCCCGGGAAGTGGAATTGCTTAAAAAAATGGGTGTAAAGATTATTAAGAATACCGTGATAGGAAAGCTCTATACCCTTGATGAACTGCTGGAGGAGTTCGATGCATGTTACATAGGGACCGGAGCCGGTCTGCCCAGGTTCATGGGCATAGAGGGTGAGAACCTGAGCGGTGTGTATTCGGCAAATGAATTCCTGTCAAGGACCAACCTCATGAGAGCATATGCCTTTCCTGAATATGATACGCCGGTCAGGGTGGGGGAGAGGGTAGTTGTCGTAGGTGGTGGAAACGTAGCGATGGATTCGGTAAGAACCGCCCTTCGGCTGGGTGCAAAAGAAGCTGTTATTGTTTACCGCCGGTCAATGACCGAACTGCCTGCAAGGGCGGAAGAGGTGCAGCATGCAAGAGAAGAAGGTATAAGGTTTGAGCTATGTACAAATCCGGTGAGGATAATCGGGGAAAACGGTAGTGTCGGTTCTGTGGAGTGTGTGAGGATGAATCTCTGCGAGCCGGATGAGTCGGGCAGAAAACGGCCTGAGCCGATTGAGGGTTCCGGGTTCCTGATTCCAGCCGATGTGGTAATAATGGCAATCGGAACGGGGGCTAACCCCCTTCTTGCCAAAAGCTGCAGTGAGCTGGCACTGAACAGGCGTGGTTATATAGTTATTGATGAGGAGACGGGGCTTACCGGTAAAGAGGGGGTATATGCAGGCGGTGATATAGTGACAGGTTCCGCTACTGTAATTTCAGCGATGGGTGCTGGAAGAAAGGCCGCAGGGGCAATTCACGAATACTTGGCAAAAAAAATATGATGGTTTCGTAAGGAGTCTCTATTGGTTGAGCCATTCCTCCTTAAGCCGTCTATTCATAAATTGGGCGCTGTGCGAGCGCCGGAAATGGCTTGAATCCGCATATACTCTTGTAGCGGAAGAAGAAAGGCCGAATCGCATGGAAACACGTTTTGCAGGCTTTAACAGGCTGTTGAAAAAGCCGTTAATTGTCACCCTGAACTTGTTTCAGGGTCTCTAACTTATTGATTTTTTTAGATACTGAAACAAGTTCAGCATGACATAGTACACAGTTTATGAGTTTTTCAACAGCCTGTTAAAATCGTACCTGACTTATCCCGGTTAATACAATTTAAAAACTGTTTTTGTATAATCTTATAATATTTTTTTATTTTACCATGTTAACGGTAATATGCTAAACTTTGTAACTCTGCAGAAATATGAGGAATTGTTTGACATTTCTTATATATTTATGTTTAATTCTGTGATAAAAAAGGTGAGAGGTGAAGGATTATGTTGATTATCGGCGAGAAGCTAAGCATTATTGCAAAACGTGTGAGAGACGCAATGATGAGCAGGGATAAGGGGCCCATTCAGGAGATTGCCGGTGCCCAGGCTGATTCAGGTGCCGGCATGATAGACGCAAACATCGGTCCTGCTGAAGACGGCGGCGAAGAACTTATGCAGTGGATGGTAACTACAATTCAGGAGGCTGTCCAGCTTCCGGTCTGTCTTGATACAACCAATATAAGCGCTTTGGAGGCAGGGCTCAAGGTGCATAATAATGAATGGGGCAGGCCGATGATAAATTCGACTTCCAATGATCCTGAGAGGTTTCCCATTCTTGAACTTGCAGCGAAGTACAACAGCCTGATAATCGGTCTCACAGTTGGTAAAGGGGGGCTTCCTGCAGATGAAGAGGAAAGGGCTGCAATAGCTGCAGAAATTATGGCGAGAGCCATGGAATATGGTGTTTCCCTTGAGGACCTTTATCTTGACCCCCTGGTTCTGCAGATGGCGACTACCCAGGAGCAGGCCATCAAGGTGATAAAGGCGGTGAAGATGTTCCAGGATCTTAATGATCCTCCGATGAAGACTGTGGTGGGATTGAGCAATATCTCCAATGGCTGCCCGAAGGAACTCAGGCCCATTCTCAATAACTACTTCCTTGCATTGCTTGTTTATGAAGGATTAAATGCCGCCATTGCCGACCCCAAAGACGTAATTACCACTGTCAAGACAATAGACGTGATAATGAATAAAACATTATATGCCCATTCATATCTTGAGATGTAAAAGAAATGCAAAATTAAAACAGCAAAATGCAAAGAATCCGGGTCTGTAATTTTAAAATTTTCTTTTTGGGTTTTGCTTTGGGTTAAGGAGGATTTATGGCGTTTGCACCACCAAAAGAGAGCTATTCGGGAAAAGTTTTTCAGGTAGAGACGGGTACGGGTGACAGGACTGCAAGATTTGGCGGAGAGAATGTCCTTCCGTATCATACTTTTGAAGGGGAAGCGCCCAACGATGTATTGATTGCTTATCAAATACAGGATATTGTACCGAATGATTGGCCTGACACGGTCAGGGAGGTTTATGAAGGTGTGTCCGATGATCCTGTCAAGTGGGCAAGATACTGCGAGGATGAATTAAAGGCGGATG
>BDTO01000054.1 GCA_002897855.1 bacterium BMS3Bbin05 | reverse complement strand
AATGGCAGTTTATACACAGACTCTAAATATAGTGTCCTACATAATTATTAAATGCTATTTCCTCCCTTTGGCAAAGAGAGGCCAGGAGGGATTTTATTAATCATAACCCACTCCATATTCTTTCCGGAACTGCATAAAGATTCCCCAATACATCTCTTTGGATTTCCCGATATCTGTTTCAGGCCTTTATTATACGAAAGCACAGGGCCATCTCCGGGGGTTTTCAAATCCCCCCTCGCTCCCCTTTTCTAAAGGGGGGAACTATCAATAAGTATACCGCTTCAAGAAGATTTTACCCACTTGCATCCACGAAGTCCCTTTTATTTTAAAACCATTATATAGCCCTTTATTTTTTTCTTAAGTCCGTGTCCGTCCGTGGCTGAAAAGCCTTTTTTCTATTTGCGGAGCTTTTCAAGTATATCAAAAAAATCCGGAAAAGATATCCGCACGCTTGACGTACCTTCGATTACCGTTTCGCCATCTGCGATCAATCCCGCGACTGCCATTGCCATGGCTATTCTATGGTCCCCGAAACTGCTTACCCTTGTTCCTTTCAGCGGGGTCTTTCCCATGATTTCCATGCCGTCATCGAACTCTTTTATTTCAGCTCCAAGGGCACGAAGGTTTTCGGCCATTGCCCTGATACGGTCGGATTCTTTTACCCTGAGTTCTCCCGCATTCCTTATTTCAGTTTTCCCCTCCGCCTGTGTGGCAAGAAGGGTTAAGACGGGGAATTCATCTATCAAAAGAGGAATATCTTCGCCTGATACAGTTACTGCCTTGAGGTCCGGAGAATACCTGCAAACGATGTCGGCTACAGGCTCTCCGGAAACGGTTCTGATATTTTCTGTTTTGATATAGCCCCCCATTGCAGTGATAACGTCTATCAGCCCGGTTCTCGTCTTGTTGATGCCGCAGTTTCTGATTAACACTTCTGCGTTCCTGACCGTAAGGCCTGCGGCAATAAAAAAAGCAGCAGAAGAAAAATCGCCCGGAATATCAATCTCCTGAGCATGAAGTTCCGGTATCCCCTTAATGGAAATTCTCAGATTTTCTGCACTTATAGTTGCGCCAAAGGAGGGCAGCATCCTTTCTGTATGGTCGCGTGACGGGGCGCATTCTGTAATTTGCGACGTGCCCTCAGCGTATAATGCTGCAAGTATCAAAGCGGATTTCAACTGGGCGGATGCCACCGGCATCCTGTAATTCAGTGGGAAAAGAGGTTTCCCTATAATTGCAATCGGCGGAAAGCGGTTTCTGTCACGGGCGCGGATGTAGGCACCCATCTCTGTACAGGGTTCTATTACTCTTGACATGGGCCTTTGTCTGAGGGATTTATCCCCGTTGAGAATGCTCATAAACGGGTTCCCTGACAGAAGGCCCGTCAGCAGTCTCATAGTCGTTCCCGAATTGCCGCAATCGATTACGTTTTTCGGTTCAGAAAGGCCATGGAGGCCTTTACCGCTAATGATCAGGCCGTCTTTCTCTGTATTAACAGCAATACCCATGCTCCTGAAGGCGTTGACGGAACTCATGGGGTCGTCGGCGGAAAGGAAGTTCCGTACCCTGCTTTTCCCTTTTGCTATTGAGCAGAAAAAAACGGCCCTGTGAGAAATTGATTTGTCAGGCGGAGGGGTCATTTCCCCCTTAAACGAAGCGGCTTTGGTGATTATTGCCCTATTCAATGCTTTCTCTCAGTTCCTTTGCATCATTCAGAAGTGATCTTAATTGATCATAATCATTGTTCTCTATCAGCCTTTTTATGGATTCCAGGTTTTTTATCAGTATATCGAGATGTTCCATAATATTTTTCCTGTTTGATCTGCAGACGTCTATCCACATCTCGGGAGAACTCATGGCTATCCTTGTTGTATCCCTGAATCCCTGCCCGGACATATTAATATATGAAGGGTTAATGTCGGACAGCGTTTTGATGATTGCATAGGCTGTAATATGCGGCACGTGGCTGACGGATGAGAATATCCTGTCGTGCTCATCCGGAGGCATCATTATTACTCTTGCCCCGATTTGTTTCCATAGTTCCCCGATCGTCTTGAGACTCTCATGCCTTGAGCTTTCAGTCGGTGTGATAATGCAAATGGCATCATTAAAGAGGTCTGCCGATGCCGTTTCTATACCCGAACGGTCACTCCCTGCGATAGGATGCGCACCTACAAATGAAACGCCTTCCGGTATCTCCCTTTCGAGTATTTCAACAATTTCGCCTTTAGTGCTTCCCACATCCGTGATTATCGTCCCTTTTTTCAGGACATCCCTGATTTCAGACATGATACCCTCAAAACAACCTACAGGAGTAGCGAGAACAACCAGATCAGCGTCTTTACATGCCCGGGCATGATCCATGAAATAGTGATCAATAATACCGGCTTCTCTGGCCCTGAGCAGGTTATCCTCCGTACGGCCGGACCCGTCTATTTCCGTGCAGATGCCGTTATGCCTTAAGGCAAGGGCAAAAGATGCACCGATCAGCCCTACTCCAATTATGGCGGTTTTCCTTATTCGCATTTCTCTATATTTCTCTGCCTGCAGCCTTTGCAAAGGGTTTGAGTTCTTTCATGAGGTTTGCGAAAACATCCGGTTTGAGAGACTGCTCTCCGTCTGAAAGCGCCTCTTCCGGATTTGTATGCACCTCTATTAACAGCCCGTCGGCTCCTGCGGCAACCGCTGCCTTTGCCATGGGCGAGACGAGATTCCATTTGCCTGTTCCATGGCTCGGGTCAACAATCACGGGCAGATGGGTAAGTTCTTTAAGAACAGGGATTGCGGAAAGATCCAGCGTATTTCTCGTGGCGGTCTCAAAAGTCCGTATACCTCTTTCGCATAAAATAACATTCAGATTGCCTCTGGACATGATGTATTCCGCCGCCATCAGCCATTCTTTTATAGTTGCCGACAATCCGCGTTTAAGCAGCACAGGTTTATTTATGCTTCCGACTTCGAGCAGGAGACTGAAGTTCTGCATGTTCCGGGCGCCTATCTGGATTATATCCGAGTACTTCAGCATTACATCCAGGTCTCTATGGTCCATAAGCTCGGTGACGATCAGGAGACCTGTTATTTCCTTTGCACGTGCGAGTATTCTCAGACCCTCCTCACCCAGTCCCTGAAACGAATATGGAGAGGTCCTCGGTTTGAATGCCCCGCCCCTGATGAAGGAGGCGCCGGCATCTCTTATCTCCATGGCTATTTTGTTTACTACCGTCTTGCTTTCCACGGCACACGGTCCGGCAATTACCTGAATCTTTTTGCCTCCGATTTTTATCCCTTCCACATCTATTATCGTGGCTTCTTTCTTGAACTCCCTGCTTGCCAGTTTATAGGGCTTAATGATACGCATTACATCTTCGACTGCATTTATTGCCCTTACACTTGCTACTTCATCTTCGGTTATCTTTGACGTATCACCTATAACTCCTATGATTGTCCTCTCCGTACCTTTTGAGATATTTGCCTTCAGGCCCTTGTTTTCGAGTTTCTTGACAATATGTTTGATATCTTTATCTTTAGCCGACGGCTTCAGAACGATTATATCCATTAAATTACCTCCTTTAAAGCATCAATGAATTTTCCGTTTTCTTCAGGTGTCCCTATTGTTACCCTTACCGCATTTTCTCCCATTGGCCTGATGATGACACCTTTTTTCAAAAGTTCATTGAAAAGCCTTTCGGAGGATATATCCCCGGGAGTTATGTAGATAAAGTTGGCTTCAGTGGGAACAAAATCTATCCCAAGGCTCCCGAGCTGATTGTAGAGAAATACCTTTCCTTCTTCATTCAGCACTTTCGACTTTTTGACGTGCTCTTTATCATCAAGCGCTGCAAGAGCGGCAGCCTGGGCAATGGAATTCGTATTGAACGGGGCCCGAACCTTGTTGAGATCGGATATTATCTCCCCCGGTGCAATACCGTAGCCTATCCTGAGACCTGCCAGGCCGTAAATTTTTGAGAAGGTACGAAGTATTATTATGTCCCTGCCCTGGCGAAGATATTTAAGAGTATCCGGATAATTGTCCGCAGTTACATATTCGTAATACGCCTCATCCACGACTACGAGTATACCTTCCGGAACCAGTTTCATGAATTCGTCGAATTCCTTTCCGGTATTGATTGTTCCGGTTGGATTGTTGGGATTGGCAATGAATACGAGTTTTGTATCATCGCCGATGGCTTCGGCCATTTTCTTCAGGTCATGCCTGAAATCCGTAAGAGGAATCATAACCGGTCTTGCCCCGGCCGATTGCGTAGCGAGGGGGTAGATGACAAATGAAGGGGTTGCCATAACCGCACTTTCATTATCTGACAGGTATGTGTATGAAATTATGTTCAGCAGTTCATTGGAGCCGTTGCCGAGAATGATCTGGTCATTGTCGACTCCGTGAAGTTCCGAGAGTTTTTCAGTCAGTTTGAATCCCCCGCTTTCAGGATAACGGTTCAGTTCCGGGCCGGCCTGTCTTACGGCCCCGACAGCCATCGGGGAAGGCCCGAGAGGATTTTCGTTTGAGGCAAGTTTTATTGACTTGCTGATGCCAAGTTCTCTTTCCACCTCTTCAATGGGCTTGCCAGGCACATATGGTTTCAGTGCTGAGATATAACCGGGTGTTTTTATCATTAGAGTCCGCTCCTGGTTATGAAGAATTTTCTAATATAATTTTTTTCACAATTCCACTGCTGTCCAACATATTCCGGCATTTTGCCATATCAGAAGGCCTGCGGCCTGCACAGAGCATAATGCTGAAAAAAGACAATGAACGGCTGCCGGTAAATGCAGCTCCGGCCATCTCGGCAGTTTCCGCGTCCGGACCTCCTCTTTATTCACCAAGCGGGTATGAACCGAGGAACTTCAGGTACAGGCAGTTGTCTGTTATGTTTTCAATCGCTTTTTTGACCGCTTTGTCATCGATATGCCCCTCCATGTCGACAAAAAAGATATATTCCCATGCCTTCCTGCGGGACGGTCTTGATTCTATCTTTTTGAGGTTGATTTTCGATTTTTTAAACGGTGTCAGGATGTCGTACAGCGCCCCGGGTCTGTCCTTGATCGTAAACATTATCGAGGTCTTGTCATTGCCTGTCTTCGGGGCAACCGATTTTGATATTACCAGAAACCTTGTGTAGTTTTTCTTGTTATCCTCTATATTCCTGTGGACAAATTCAAGATTATATGTCTTGGCGGCAAGTTCACTTGCTATGGCGGCAGATGTGGGGTCTCCGGCAGCCAGTTCGGCCGCCTTTGACGTGCTTGTAGAATCAAATATCTGTACGTCCGGGAGGTTTCTCTCCAGCCACGTTCTGCATTGTGCAAAGGCCTGTGGATGAGAGTATATCTTCTTTATGTCTTCAACCTTGCCGCTTACAGAGAGCAGGTTATGTGATATCTCCAACATTACTTCAGCCGTTATATTCAGATCAAAGTCTACAAACATGTCGAGTGTATAACTGACAACCCCCTCGGTGGAATTCTCTATGGGTACTATTCCGTAATCTGCCTGTGAATTTTCCACTGCCTCAAAGACCTCCCTTATGCTGTTAACAGGCAGGAACCTTGCCGAGGAGCCGAAATGTCTTACACCGGCGAGGTGGGTAAATGTAGCAAGCGGCCCGAGGCAAGCCACCTCGAGTGGTTTTTCCATGGAAAGGGAGGCGGATATAATCTCACGGAAGACTACCTTCAATGCATCGTCGGGGAATGGTCCGCTGTTCAATGCCTTTAATCGTTCAATTATTTTCCTTTCCCTGTCCGGCGCGTAAAATACACTGTTTTTGTCCTGCTTTAACCCGGCAACTTCCAGAACGATTTTAGCTCTCTTATTCAGAAGGTCGAGCATTTTTTCATCGATTTCATCGATTTTTTTTCTGAGTTTTCCGAGATCATCCATAAACATTCCCCAGCAAAAAGAAGACTTAAGAGTTTATAATATAACAGATTTTTCCCTGATTAATAAAGATGTAATCATAAAAAGCCGGAGGAAGCACTTTCCTGCCATCCCCTCCCCCTGTCGAAACGAGCCTCTCTGTAGAGCTGCATCAGTAGCCTTATCGACTTTGCGGATTCATTGAAAAAAGATACTGAAAAAGATATAATCAGACCTGTTTGGCAGAGTTGAATAGTTTACAGGCGTGTATGAAGATTACGATTGATCTGGATAAATGCATCGGATGCGGTGCATGTGAGGAAATCTGTCCGGCGGTATTCCATCTTGATGAGGAGATAGGGAAATCGACGGTTATTGATGAAGAAGCCTGCGACTATGCCGACTGTTGCGAGGCTGCCGGAGAAAACTGTCCGGAACAGGCGATTTCTATCGAAGATTAGACAGAGTACCCTGATGGGAGACCCCGGGGGGTGACGGAATTATCGGCTTTTGAATAAGCACACCATAAGACCCGGTCAGTCCACGGAATCATAGCTGTCCTCAATGTCTTCTTCATCATCCGGGTCCATTCATTTGCCGAATAATCTCTCATTCTCCTTTTTCTTAAAAGGCCAATCCTCAAGCCGCTTTCTCGATTTCTTTTGCCTCGTACTCCGGAAAGATGATTATCGCAGGATGGACGTCAAAGGCCTTTGCAAGCTGTTCGGCACGTTTCTTGCCGATTTCAACCCTTTCATTTTCCAGGAGGCTGATATTAGATACACTGATGGCGGACCGCCGGGCAAGCTCGGCCTGAGTCCAGCCTTTCAACTCGCGAAGCATGCGAATGACTTCACCGGTCGATAAGACGGTATGGGCTTTTGCCGTACCGAATGTACCTTGAGACTTCTTCATTTGGTCCTCCTGATATTCATGCGGCGTTATTTCCAGGACAAAGACGGTCACGATGTCCTTTTCTACAGTGTATACGGCCCTGTACTGCAAGCTCAATCGTGAAGAACGTTGTCCCATGTGCTTTCCTTTTAATTTTTCGTCGTGAAATCCAGGAAACTCTTTCAATTTGTCCGGGCCATGACGAAAAACAATACTCTTCCAAAGTTCATATTTCTTAACCACCTCCAATGGTAACTTCGAGCATGTCTTCGGTATGCTCCGATGTTCTCTAATGTGCCACATTATTAAATATAATAACTTATCAAATCTAATAAGTCAAGGCGCGAATCTCAGGCAGGGAGAAGGCTTTGGGAGGCAATAAGCCAGCCTTTGGCGGGCTGACCCTGAGCTTTTTTCTACGGAGGAACTATATTCCAGGACAGGGGAAATGAATCCGGGTGACGGAAAGACGGGGCGGAGTCGCCGTGCATGAAAAAAGGGGCCGTTCTGCCCCTTTTTCCCCCCTGGGGTGATGGGGGAGTTCCCCAGGTTGTCCTGTGCAAGAAGGGAGGGTGTCATCTCGCACAGGCAATATATATATTTCTTATACTAAATAGAGTCTGTGTATAAAGTCAGTCTCTCTATCTGTCATTTCCCGACTTAGTCGGGGAATCTATTCTTTTCAATAAGTTCTGGATGCCGGATTACAGATTTCGGGCATGACAAAAATAAAAAACGGCAGTTTATACACAGACACTAAATAGACTCTGTGTATAAAGTCAGCATCTCTATCTGTCATTCCGGCAGTCCTTAAGCCGGAATCTATTCTTTTCAATAAGTTCTGGATGCCGGATTACAGATTTCGGGCATGACAAAAACAAGAAATGGCAGTTTATACACAGACACTAAATAGACTCTGTGTATAAAGTCAGCATCTCTATCTGTCATTCCGGCAGTCCTTAAGCCGGAATCTATTCTTTTCAATAAGTTCTGGATGCCGGATTACAGATTTCGGGCATGACAAAAACAAAAAACGGCAGTTTATACACAGACACTAAATATTATATAATTGAGTGTATTTTTTTATTATTAAGAAAAATTACCCTATTAATATTATAATTTCCGTACTGGATCGCTGTCAATTGATTGCTTGATTGATAGACTGAAAAAAGGCTGACCAGCTGAATTATTGTCACATTATTACCGGATAATGTATTATTTCCTATGTTTGGTAAATTCATTACAACGGGAATAGGAAGCATGCCCCATACGGACCCCGGCAGCGCATGTGAGATTATCCTCGAAAAAGTGGATATCCCTTTCTGGCCCCAGCTGCCCGGGCTTTCTTTCAGGGAGTTGATGATACCTCAATATTCAGAGGGTCTTCCATCCGCAAGGATAGACGTTGACAGGCAGAGGATATGGGTTGAGAGAAATGGTGCATCTGAACTTAACGACTTTTATGAGACATATACGGACAACACGGAACTGGAGATTTCAGAAGACTACTCAAGGGGTTTTTATCAATTTATCGAAAAGATAAGGGGCAGGAAATTCCCTGTATTGAAGGGCCAGGTTACCGGCCCACTGACATTCACCCTTGGTCTCAAAGATGATGCAGGTGTGCCGATATATTTTAATGAGGAGATGCGGGAGGTCGCCCTGATGGTATTAAAGGGTAAAGTGAGATGGCAGATGAACAGATTGAGGGAGTTTTGTGACAGGTTGATGATCTTTATTGATGAACCTATCCTTTCGGCTCTCGGGACATCCTCGTATATGGGTGTCTCGGATGGGGAAGTAAAAAGGCTGCTTGGGGAAATTGTGGAATCAATAAGGAATGAAAATGGTATATCTGCGATACACTGTTGCGGAAAGGCGGACTGGGAAATGGTGATGAAGACGGGTATTGATGTGGTCAATTTCGATGCCTATGATTATTTTGAAAACTTCCGGATATATTCCGGGGTATTATCTGATTTTCTTGAGAGAGGCGGGTATATTGCCTGGGGGATTGTCCCGACCGGAATCGTTATTGATGAAGTTGATACCGACAGCCTGAAAGATAAGTTTTTGAGGCAGTTTGATGCCCTATCCGAACGGGTGGGCGGACGCCTGACCCCTGAAAGGTTAATCCTTACGCCTGCATGCGGCGCCGGTTCTCTCAGGGAGGACCAGGCGGAACAGGTGTTCGATACGCTGTATTTGCTTAAACAGCGGTTGTTAAATGGATAGCGAGCGGAAGTGAGCGAATATAATAATGCAAAAATCCCTGCATTAGATTACCGGCGGCGGAGCCGCTGGGAAGATCAATGGATAGCGAGCGTATGTGCCTGTCCCGCCTGTCCCGAAATTTTTATCGGGGAGTCTTTTATCGGGGAGCGAATATAATAATAAAAAATTCCCTGCATTAGATTACCGGCGGCAGAGCCGTTGGAAAGATCAATGAATAGCGAGCGTATTCCCTGTGGTCTTGCCGCAGGGAAGATCAAATAAAAGCATATTCGGCCACAGACTGACACAGACTGAAGGAGAAAAATAAAGGACTATATTATTTAAATTAATAAAGAATCTTTTAAAAAGTCTGTGAGAGTCTGTGGCAAAAAAGAATTTTTCAGGCACGGATTTGCACGGAGAAACGCAGATAGAAAAATAAAAGACATTAGAATCCGTGCTAATCTGCGGCCTGTTAAGGTTTTTAGTCTGTGAGAGTCTGGTTTATTATTTGTGGCTGAGGTGGTATATAAGGGTGAGGAGTAATAGATGAGAATAAAAAAAGGAATATTTATCACCTTTGAAGGTATTGAAGGTTCAGGGAAATCTACTCAGACAGGACTGTTTTGTAAATTACTGGAGAGAGAAGGGGTTGACTTTGTAAAAACAGCTGAGCCGGGTGGTACACCGATAGGGGAAAAGATAAGAAACATACTCCTTTCAGTCGAACACACCCATATGACTTCGAAGACCGAGCTATTGCTGTACGCCGCTTCGAGGGCTCAGCATGTTGAAAAGGTTATCAGGCCTGCTCTGGAGAAGGGGCAGGTAGTGGTTTGTGACAGGTTTAGTGATTCAACACTTGCTTATCAGGGCTATGGCAGGGGCATAAACAGGGATCTTATCATGCGGCTCAATAATGTATGTACAGATGGTATCATGCCTGACTTGACGTTCCTGCTGGATATGGATGTAGAGGCTGGGTTGGCAAGAAACAGATCTGCGAACAAGGTGGACAGGCTTGAACTGGAGGGGGTTGAATTCCACAGAAAGGTCAGGGAGGGCTATCTGGCAATAGCCGGTGATGATTCCGGCAGGGTCAGGCTTATAGACAGCAGCGGCGGTATCGAAGAAGTTTCCAGTGTTATAAAGGATGAATTCATGAATTTTCTTATGACAGGGAATTATGTCGTTTAAAAATATAGTCGGGCAGCAAAGGGCGCTGAATATGCTGCAGGGTACCCTGATTACCGGAAGGGTTGCTGCTGCATATCTGTTCATTGGAGCAAAGGGGGTCGGCAAATATACTGCAGCACTTGAATTTGCAAAGGCCCTTAATTGTGAAACACGACGGGAAGCCGATTCATGCGATGACTGCGGTTCATGTCGTAAAACCGGGGCATTCAAACATCCGGACGTAATTGTAATCAGCCCTGAAGACGATCTTATAACAGTAGAGCAGATCAGGAACGTTGAAGAGTTTCTTTCGTTTATGCCCTATGAGGGCAGAAAGAAAGTAGTAATTGTTGACGATGCAGACATGATGAATATTTATTCAGAGAATGCGTTTCTGAAGACTCTGGAAGAGCCTCCTGATGACAGCGTTGTGATTCTTGTATCATCCAGACCGGACGTCCTTGCAGATACAGTCAGGTCAAGATGCCTGAAGATAGGTTTCAGCCACCTGTCTGAAGCTGAACTGCGGGCAGCGGCCGGGGCAGCCGGCAGACCTGATGTTACTGATACAAAATTGAGATTGGCTATGGGAAGCGCAGGACAGTTGTTTGATGATGAAATGATAGAAAAAAGGGATGAGGCATTGGGCGTTTTTGAGGATATGGTTGCAGGTAAGGAGATCGCGGCGCCTAAGGACAGGAGAGAAGTGGAGGAGTTGATAGACAGGTTTTCTCTCTTTATCAGAGACATGGCTATTCATGTAAGCTCAGGGAGGGATGATGACCTTATAAATGTTGATTCATCCGACAGGATTGCCGGATTATGCAAAGAATGCGACCTAAAAGTTATAATAAATACTTATAAGCTTCTTGCTGAATTAAGGCAGCGCATGAGGTATAACCTTAACAGGAGCGTTGTTATTAATTATCTCTCGTCGCTTCTTTCGGTGATGAGACGGGGAAAGAACTTCAGCCCGTAGCACAGAGGAGGAAAATAAATTCCCCCTGACATATCGCAGAGAAATGTTTGTTCTGTGTCCTCTGCGGTCAGGTTTGACAATTCAAAAATTATATCGAGGATGCGTATATGACGGAAAAAGTAGGTATAAGGTTTAAACCCTGCGGAAAGATGTACTATTTCGAGGTTAACGGCGATGATATCGGAAAGGGTGATTCCGTTGTGGTTGAATCAAGTTTTGGCATGACGATAGGCAGGGTGGTTACAGACAGGATGCCGGCTGCGGATGAGGAAAGGGAGTTAAAGAAGGTTATCAGGAAGACTACCGACAACGACGTAAAGAAGGAAGAGGATAATCAGGAATTTGCTGTGGAAGGAAGGGCATTCTGTCTTGAGAGGATTCATGCCAGGGGATTGCCAATGAAGCTGGTAAGCACGGAAGTTACCCTTGACAGGAAACGTATAGTATTTTATTTCACGGCAGACGGCAGGATCGATTTCAGGGAACTGGTCAAGGACCTTGCCGCTAAATTCAAGACCCGCATTGAAATGAGGCAGATCGGGGTCAGGGATGAAACAAAACTGATAGGCGGAATAGGGTTATGCGGCAGGGAGGTGTGCTGCAGGACTTTCCTGACAGGTTTTGCTCCTGTCTCGATCAGGATGGCCAAGAAACAGGAGCTTGTCCTGAATGCCAATAAACTTTCAGGTATCTGTGGCAGGCTGATGTGCTGCCTTGCATATGAGGCTGAGGCGGACGAAGCAAGACGGATTTCTTCTTCAGAAGATGTAGCAATTATTTTAGATGAAGAAGAATTTAAAGAGTTCCCTTTCGAAGTTGTATCATCCGATGCGGAGGAAAAAGGAGAGGAAATTATTGAAGATATCCGTTCCGGCGTATCTGCTGGTATGGGCCAAGGGGAACACCCCGGGTCGGCTTTTCCCGGGAAAGAGCATACGGAAATTGAAGGGAAACCGGTCGTGGCATCGAAATCAGATCAGGGGGAGCCCGGTGCGGGAGAAAAGAAAAGGCGTAAAAGCAGAAAGTTTAACAGGCACAGGAGAAAGAGAAAGAAGAAAACATAGATGAAAGACCATTTTTATGTTACTACACCGATATATTATGTAAATGATGTGCCCCATATCGGCCATACTTATACTACAGTGGCTGCGGATATCCTTGCGCGGCATAACAGGATGCTCGGCAAGGAAGTATTTTTTCTTACAGGAACGGATGAACACGGACAGAAGGTTGAAAAGGCGGCCGAAGACAAGGGTATATCTCCTAAAGAACATGCCGATAAAATGGTTCGGAATTTCAGAAGTCTGTGGGATAAATTGAATATCTCGAACGATGCATTTATCAGGACCACGGATGAGAAACATAAAAATGTTGTCCGGGAAATGATGCAGTTACTTTATGAGAAGGGAGAGATTGTAAGGCGGTCTTACGAGGGCTGGTATTGTACCCCGGACGAAAGGTTCTGGACCGAGAAAGAAATAGTCGATGGAAATTGCCCCGACTGCGGAAGACCGGTTGAGAAAATAGAAGAAGAAAACTACTTTTTCCTGATGTCCGGATATCAGGACAGACTGGTGAAATACATTACGGAGAATGAAACCTTTATTCTTCCCGAGACAAGGAGGAATGAGGTGCTGGGTTTCCTCAGGACTCAGTCTCTTGGAGATCTTTGTATTTCAAGACCGAAGAAACGGCTGTCCTGGGGTATCCCGTTGCCGTTTGATGAGAATTATGTGACTTATGTCTGGTTTGATGCGCTTCTTAATTATTATTCCGCCACAAGGTATCTGGCTCCGGAAGGGGCGGAATGGTGGCCTGCGACTCACCACCTCATAGGTAAGGATATTCTAACCACGCATGCCATTTACTGGTCGACTATGCTTATGGCTCTGGATATGCCTCTGCCCGGAAATATTTTTGCGCACGGATGGTGGACGGTTGAAGGCAGAAAGATGTCAAAATCGCTCGGTAATGTAGTTGATCCCTTCGAAGTTGTTGATGCATTCGGGTGTGATGCCTTCAGGTACTTTATGTTCAGGGAAGTAACATTCGGGCTTGATGGAGACTTTTCGAGGGATGCGCTTATCGGCAGAATCAACAACGATCTTGCCAACGACCTCGGTAATCTCCTTAGCAGGTTTCTGACAATGGCCGGGAAGTATCTCGGCGGAGTCATAGAGGCGCCCGGAAGCCCGGATGCATTTGCCGGGGAATGTTCGGATGCCTTGTCGGATGCCTTAAATGTTACGAACTGGTCACGGCTGAAGTTTAATGTCATCCTTGATAATATATGGAATATTGTCAGGCGTGCGAACAACCATATTCAGAAGAAGGAGCCGTGGAAGCTCGCCGGGAGCGACACGGAAGCACTAAAGCTGGTAATGTTTAACATATGGAATGCCCTTCGCCAGACAGCCCTGTTAATATATCCGTTCATGCCGGGTACAGCGGAAAAGATGTGGGGACAACTCGGGCTTGAATCGTTAACCGATGAGGCAAAACAGTCCAGGGGTATCTTTGAATGGGACTGGAAACCGGGATATGACATAAAGGTATCTAATGGGGAGCAGCTTTTCCCGAGGATCAATACAAACAAAACAAACAAACGAAAACAGAAAGAAGCCAGGGGAAAAGAGGAGAATAAGGCAATGGAAGAAGGTCTTATCAGGATAGATGATTTTGCAAAGGTGGAACTGAGGACCGCAAAGGTTATAAGCGCAGAGAAGGTTGAAAATTCAGATAAACTGTTAAGGCTTAAAGTCGAGGCGGACAGACAACGGCAGATCATTGCGGGTATTGCAAAATTTTATGCCCCGGAAGACCTGGTCGGAAAGGACATTGTCATTGTAGCCAACTTAAAGCCGGCAAAGCTGATGGGGAATCTCTCGGAGGGGATGCTCCTCGCCGCATCTGACGATGAAGGGTTGAGTATCGTTACACTTGAGAATCCGGTGAAGACGGGGTCGCGGATCAAGTAGTTCATCAACAGTCACATCCCAAGCCTGCTAAAAATCCAGCGGACTCCTTGCTTCCTTCACGGTCCTGCCCGGCGGAAGGAATGGCCCGCCTTTCAAGGAGTGATTCATAGCGCTTCAAAACCTCAGGGGGTATATTCAACATATTTTCTTTAAACGACGAGTATAATTAGAGTCTGTGTATAAAGTCAGTCTCTCTATCTGTCATTCCGGCAGTCCTTAAGCCGGAATCTATTCTTTTCAATAAGTTTAGGATGTCCCGAACGCTTTCGGGGCATAACAAAAATAAAAAATGGCAATTTATGGACAGACTCTAATTATTCCATTTTGGATATTGACCGACAACAAAGTTAATAGTATCAGGTAGTTATGTCAATTTCTAATTGTAACTTCCCTGGATTTCTGCTACTATGTCTGTAGTCACTTAATATATTGTTCCCCCCTCCGCTTCGCTGCGGGGAGAACCAGGCACTCGAACGGATGCCGGGCGACCGCTCAGCACAGCGTTATATTCATAAATGAAAACGAGAGAATCATCTAATCTATCAAAATGACCGATAATATTTCCGATATATCACTACATGTTTATGCCAGGGTAGCTGGTTTAGCGTATATCGTTGTCATAATGTTAGGTATAGTCTGTGTAAGCTTCGTTGAGTCAAGCCTTGTTGTCCCTGGAGATCATGCGGCAACATTCAATAATATTATCGATAATGAATTGCGGTTTCGCATCAGTATTGCCGGTGAAATCCTGATGTATATGCTTGTCGTATTACTCTCCCTGGCTCTTTATGTGGTACTCAAAACGGTAAACCACAATCTTGCTTTGCTTGCTCTGCTCTGGAGACTTGGAGAAGCCATTATAGGGGGTAGTGTTACTGTAATTAGTGGATTAATTCCTTTGCTGCTGTTAAATCGAGATGCAGCATTTGAAGGGGAACAGTTGCAGAAGTTGATTGGGTTATTTCTCGGTGTACGGAATGCTGGGCTAGATGTTGTGCTGATGTTTATTGGTGTGGGCGGAGCACTCTTTTGTTATCTTTTATTTAAGTCAAAATACATACCTAAAATTCTGGCCGCTTGGGGTATATTCACCTATTTATCTATGCTTATCCTTGCTTTAACAAGTATTCTTATTCCCAATATTTCGGAGACGATTAAAATGGTATTTTATGCGCCGGGTGGGCTATTTGAAATATCAATTGGGCTGTGGCTATTAATAAAGGGTATAAACACCGAGCAGTGGAATAATCGTGTACCTGAGGCTACCTGAATATAACAAAGCAATTTCACATGGACGCTCCGCTTCGCTGCGCGCCAGTTACGGTTGGCGTTATCTCAAAGTAACTATCAAGTTGACTTAATTCATGATGTGGGTTATTATAGCTATAGAAATCCACATTGATTGGAGGTGGCTATGAGAACTATTCAGATGACATTAGATGATGATCTGGTTGATGCTGTTGATAAGCTTGCAAAAAAATTAAAAACAACCCGTTCTGCATTTGCACGTAAAGCCTTGCGAGAAGCTATCAAGCAGGTGAATATCAAATCTCTTGAGAATAAACATAAAAGAGGCTATGAGCGTTATCCCGCCGGCAAAGCAGAATTCAGCGTCTGGGAATCAGAACAGGAATGGGGTGATTAATGAAAAGGGGAGAAGTACGGTGGTATAAATTCAGGGGTCCTGATAAAAAACGGCCAATAGTAATATTAACACGAGACACTATATTAGAATATTTAGGTGAGATCACCATAGCACCAATAACATCTACAATCAGAGACATTCCAAGCGAAGTATCGTTGTCCCGTGATGACGGCATGAAGAATGGTTGTGTTATTAACTGCGATCACATTCAGACAGTTTCAAAATCAAAAATTGGTTCATTAATTACAACTCTGTCAACCACTAAGCTTAAAGACCTTCGTAGTGCAATATGTTTTTCATTAAATCTTTAAATAAAAGGTATCAGGATTAGCCCTTGACCTGTGACAGATTCCCTTCCATGCGGTTGATGCGTCCCCTCATGTTCCTGTTTTCTTCCATCTCTTTCTCCATACGCTCCACCAGTTCTGATTATGATACTGTGCCCTTAGAGACGTTATTATATCTCGCAAACTGTCTTTCTTCCTGATCCGGGCATACATCAGGGTGATGAACTGTTGCCGGCAGGAAAAATACTTTACATACCTGTCCGCCTCATATGTGATT
>BDTO01000053.1 GCA_002897855.1 bacterium BMS3Bbin05 | reverse complement strand
CAAAGGTCTTTTATCATGGGTGTAACATCCTTCAATGAGACCTTCCTGATGCTCATAGAAACGCCTCTCTACATCGTTGGTTACTCCAGTATAATAACTGCCATGGTTCGACAGGCTCACCATGACAGGACAGGCTCACCATGACAGGACAGGCTCACCATGACAGGCTCACCATGACAGGCTCACCATGACAGGCTCACATTTACCCACTTGAAATGAGAAAGAACCTATTAAAAGATATAATGAGCTCAAAAAGTTTGGTTTTTTCAATGAAGATGATTTGAAAAAGATGCCTATAAATGAATTCATTCCAGATGGATACAGCAATAAGAATAATTCTTTGTATAGGGTTTTTGAAACTGGAGGGACACTGGGTTTGCCAAAAAGGATTATAGACTGTGAATACCGAAATGAGATTGCCTCCTGGCTTTCCTATTCGCTGGATATGCATGGTTTCACCATGGGCGGAAACTGGCTCCACCTCGGCCCTGCCGGTCCTCATGTAATTGGCCACACTACAAGCAAATTGGCACATATCAGGGGAGGGCTCTGTCATTACATAGATATAGATACACGGTGGATAAAACTCTGTCTAAAGAAAGGTTATACGAAAATCCTTGAGGAATACCTTGATCATGTCTTATCACAGGCTATAGCTATTTTAGACACGCAGGATATATCCTTTGTATTTACAACACCACAGCTATTACAAAGGCTTTGTGAAAAAATCTCACCTGAGGGAAAATACTCACTAAAGGGAATTGTATGTGGCGGCACGCATGTCACTCCTGAATTGCACAGACTGCTGAGAAAAGAAATTATACAGGGAATCCCCCTCTGTATTGTATATGGGAATACTATCATGGGTGCAGCGCCACAGGAACCTTTCAACGAGGGAAATGGCTGGGATGTTAAATATTACGGCCTCTTTCCTTATTTCACAATAAGAGTTGTTAGGCCAGACAAACCGTGGCAAGAGGTGGGATACGGGGAAACGGGCAGGATCATGATTTCAGTCATGACCAGAGATTACTTTATACCAAATCTATTAGAGAGAGATGAAGGGGTAAGGATTCCCGGAAATGGAATTTACTCATGGGACGGCGTGGCAAATGTGAAGCCATATAAAAAATTGCAAGAGGAAATCATAGAGGGTGTCTATTAATGAAGATAGGGCTGCTTAGATCAGGCGAAAATTATTACACTATTGAACAGTCCCCTGTCTATTCTTATAAAGGAGAAAAGGTTGCGGTTATTTCAAAGACAGATGCGGGGATCCTTAGATGGGACTTAAAACAGAACAGATCCTTCATAAACCATTACCGCAGCATGAAACTTTCAGAGATAGAATCAATTTTTAAAACTGCCGGCAGATTATTTGCGGAGGAGAAACTGAAAATGGGCTCTGAGAATCTTGGGCCTGCGGAATATGCAGCAATATGCTCTCTTTCCACGGGCGCTCCCATCTCTAACTATTTAAAAACTCTTGAAAGGGTTAAAGATATTTTTAATAGAATAAGCGATATCCTTGCGTTTCAGGCTTTAGACGGAGATGTGCATGCCTATGAAAAAGGATATGTCCGCAGAAATGGGAAAAGAATTGGATGGATTCCCAGAGGGAAAAATCTTTGCATAGTAACTCCATCCAATCATCCCGTTGTTAATATTATATGGACTATAGCCTGTGCCATGGGATATCCAATAGTTTTGCGGCCATCGCAGGATGATCCATTTACGCCCCTCAGACTGATAAGCGCACTAATGGAGGCAGGTATGCCTGCCTCCTCGTTTTCTTTTTACCCGGGAGGGCATATGACTGCAAGAGAAATGCTTGCACTCTGTGACTTATTCATGATCTTTGGAGGATTTAATATAACAAAGGATTATGGAAATCAGTCATCCGTAAAAGTTTTTGGGACAGGCAGCAGCAAGATAGTAGTTGGTGAAGATTACGTTGACAAAATTGAGGCGATAGTTGATGTGGCAGTTTCTTCCATGATGAAGGACGGTGGAAGGGGATGCATTAATCTGAGTGCAATTATTACAACCGGAAATGCCAGAGCTATTGCTGAAGGCATAGCATCAAAAATTGCATCAATCGGAATAAGAGACCCTATTGAGAAAGGTGCAATTATTGGCGCTTTTAAAAACAAAAATATAGCTCTATCAATCAACGCCCAAATTGAATCAGGAATTAGCGATAATTCAGACATAGATGTTACCGCATCCTTAAGAAATTTTCCACGGATTATTGATGCCTTTGGAGCAACTTTTATTTTTCCTACTGTAATTCTCTGTAAAGATTACAATAGCCCCCTCTTTGGCAAAGAGTTTCCCTTCCCATTTATAACAGTAACCGAAGTAGACCGCGATGGAATCCTTGATGCGGCATCAGATTCGCTGGTGGTTACCCTGCTTTCCGATGATGATGAACTCTTTAAAAAGCTACTCTTCTGCCCTGATATCGGTAAGGTCTATCATGGCGTATTTCCCACCACTGATATAGATTTTCAGGACCCCCATGAGGGATTTATTTCCGACTTCTTGTTTAAAACAAAGGCATTAAAAGGAGGGATATAACACAATGCCTGACAATATAAACGGCTTTCTAAAAAAAGTATGCTCTTTTTCCGATAATACAGCCATATTTTTTGAGGGCAATGAAATCACCTATGGGGGAATCTTGGCAAATGTCTCAATTTATGAAGCCCATCTAAAAGAAATGGGAGTAAAGCATGGAGATGTTGTGGGAATTATGCTGCCAAATTCACCTGCATTTATATACGTACTCCTTTCCGTCTGGAAGACAGGCGCCATTGCAGTTCCGATAAACATCCTTCTCAAAAAAGACGAAATAAAATACATCCTTGAACATTCTAAAATGAGAGCGATTATCTCTAAGTCGAAGTTTGCAGAAATGTTTCCGGAATTTGTGATTGCTGAAAGAATAGATAGTGTCAACTTTTTTGATAGAGCGGAATTAGCAAAACCGGCAGTGGCCTCTGCCGATGGTGTGGCTGTCATTATTTATACCTCTGGGACAACAGATAATCCTAAAGGCGTTATGCTGACCCACGACAATCTTTTTTCCAATGTTACATCATGGCTTGAAATTATAAAACAGGACTCACAAGATACCATGCTCATCGGCCTTCCAATTTTTCATATATTTGGACTTACTTTAACACTCCTCACTACTTTTTATACCGGGGGAAGATGTGTAATCATGTCCCGATTTACTCCGGAGGGGGCGATTGAGCTTATTCAGAGGTATAAAGCAACCATTTTCCCGGGTGTTCCGACAATGTTTGCGCAGATACTCAATCTTCAAGATGTGGATGTTTCTAAATTAATCTCTCTGCGTTTCTGCATTTCCGGTGGAGCGACTATGCCTGATGAAATATTAAATGCCTTCCAGAAAAGGTTTAAAGTTCCCATACTGGAAGGGTATGGACTGACAGAGGCATCCCCCCTTGTTGCCATTAATCCCCATGGAGAACAAAAAATAGGTTCTGTGGGTCTGCCGGTACCAGGAATTGAAGTCAAAGTAATTGATGATAATAAAGTAGAAGTTAAAGCAGGTAAAGTGGGAGAAATTGTGGTTAGAGGTAAAAATATTATGAAAGGATACTATAAGATGCCTGATATTACAGGTAAGGCCGTACAAGACGGCTGGCTCTATACAGGCGACCTTGGCAAGATGGATGGGGTCGGCTATCTTTATATAGTTGACAGAAAAAAGGACCTTATCATTACAGGTGGGTATAATGTATTTCCTAAAGAAGTTGAAAAGGTCATTTTAAGCAACCCAGAGGTATCAGAGACAGCCGTAATAGGAATCCCAGACCCGGTAAAAGGAGAAATCATAAAGGCTTTTGTTGTCCTAAAAGAGGAAGCAAGATGTAATGAAGAAGATATTATCAAATATTGCAAAGAAAGGATAGCGCCATTTAAATGTCCAAAGATTGTAGAAATTGTTCAAAGTCTCCCTAAAAATGCCACAGGTAAGATATTTAAAAAAGCCTTGAGAAAAACACATGCTGAATATAAGGGCATAGAAATAAGGGATTTTTCCTTCAGAAGTGGAAATAACACACTTGCAGGCAGGCTTTTTCTGCCTGAAAACATAAACTATCCAGTTCCATTATTCGTGCTTTCATGTGGTATCGGAGGGAGGAAAGAATGGTTTGAGCCTGTTTTTCCTCTCGAAATATGCAAGAGAAATATAGCCCTATTTACATTTGACCTGCGCGGGCACTCACCGAGCAGCGGGAAACTGGATGGAGACATTATCTCTGACATTTCAGCAGCTATTGAACATGCGGCTGCAATAAAAGAGATAGATAATTCTCTAATCATTTTGGGAGGACAATGTCTGGGAGGAATCCTGTGTAACCATTTCGCTGCAAGACACCCTTCAACAATTAAAGGCGTGGTCAACATTTCTACATTCCTTCCGGAACCAATAGAAGGCTACTTCTCAAAACAGGTGACTAATTCGGTCATGGAACAGATACGTAAGAGCGAAACCCATTCAGCAAATATAGATAACAACGACTTTTTTGAACGATTTGTAAGACATTTAAATGTCCTTTCTGACGCCACAAGAATTTCTCCGAGACCTTACCTCCTTATACACTATGTGAATGATCCGGTATGCCCCTCTTCAAGAGTAAAAGAATTTTTTGAAGCTCTAAGCAATCCAAATAAGGAATTAATGATTCTGGCTAATAATCATGAAACATGGATCAGCAAATGGACACATGCCATCTCTTATGACGATCCCCATGTAGCAGAAGGTGTTGGGAAGTGGATAGAAAATATTTTTAATACGAGATTCGATAAAAAAACTGACAGCTATCAGCTAAAAAATGCTGATTGAGACAAAAAAAGTTTTGAAAATGTTTCTATACCTTGATTCCCAAGGGATAGTGAGTTTTGAATTGCCTCAGAAATTGTAAGGAGATGTTATTTAAGTCAAAAAGATACTGCCTATTTTTAATCAGTTCTATTTATTCAGTTTTTATTCTTTGCAGTTCTCTTTTCTTGCCTTCTAAAGTAATGGCGATCCCAAATGTCGGGATAGATGCAGCAACACTGCCTGAAGGAATTGTCTTTATCAGGGAAAGATGGTTTTATGCCGATTATACTAAGAGATACGATGAAATAGAAAAAAAATATATCAAATTAAAATCTGATGAATACTATAAATCATACTGGAGCCTGACACAAATAGCTTATGGTGCAACTGATAAATTGACTGTAGTAGCCAGTTTCTGGTACTTTGATTCAAAGATAAAATCAGGTGATGATGTTGGGAAAGATAAAGGAATAGGTGATTTATATATCTTCTCTAAATATAAACTTTTATCCGTAGAAAAAGAACTTAACTCAGGGATTGTAGGCTTGCTGGGACTGAGACTGCCGACGGGAGACAAAAAGAATATGCCGATTCTTAGGTTGGGCGATGGGTCAACAGATATTGGGGTCGGTTTTGCTGCTACAAAGCAATGGGGCCGTTCAACCAACAGCATATTTGGAGGAATATGGTTAAACAATAAAAGTGACAGGGCAATTGACAAAAGACATGAGGTTGAGTACAGGGCAACCTCTGAATATGAACTCGTTCCCAAGAAGCTCAATTTACAGATGGAATTGAAAGGGGTTTGGTTTGAAGGCAATAAAGAACGTCTTTTAGAACTTGTGCCGGGAATCCAGTATACTCCGGTATTCCCATTAACATTCCAGGTCTCCTGCAAAGTACCAATAGAGGCAAGGGGATATTTCAAATATGACTACCAGATAGTCTTAGGAGCATCTTTTGCTTTTCCTGTTTCTCACAAAACAATACCGCAGAAATCTGTCAGGGAATCACAACCGTGAATTTAAAAGTAAAACGCCGTAAAGGACAATTTGAAAAGATTTATGATTCCTGCAAAAATAGAATTTACAATTATCTTTACAGGATGACTGGAGACAAAGAAGAGGCTGCAGATTTAACACAGGAAGTTTTTCTGAAGGCATACAGGGGACTCGATAATTTTAATGGGAGAGCTGACATTACCACATGGATTTATAAGATAGCAATAAACACTTATAGAAACATTTTAAGGGTCAAAAAACCTCAAATTACATCTCTTGAGAATAACAATGAGAATGAGATATCTATAATTTATAAAAGCATTCCTCAATTAAAACAGGTGGAAGTAAAAGAACTGGAAGGATGCATGCAAAAATTTCTAAATGATTTGCCAGATACATACAGAATACCTCTTATCCTCTATGAACTGCAGGGATTGAGAATCCACGAAATTTCTGAAATTATGAATGTATCAGATAATAATATTAAAATAAGACTTGTTAGAGCCAGGGTGAAGCTTAAGGAGATAATGTGCACTCAATGCTGTTATTTTAATCCCAAAAATCCATGCAACTGCAAAGGGGAAGATTGGAATGCAAAATGAATTGCCCTGAATTTAAAAAACTTATTTTTGAATATATGGAAAAAGAGATGGATAATGTTACTAAAAAGGAATTCCAATTACATCTATCAACTTGCAAAGATTGTGAGAGAGATTTGATGGAAATTGCCAAAGCAGTTTCACTGTTCAGACGATTGAAAAAAATTGCAGTTCCAGAGGCATTGGACAGCAAAATACAAAACCTTTTCTATTAATCTGACCCGGCCCGCTTTTAAAACAAATGGGTGTTGCCACGAGCACAATGGTCAATTTTTAAAGGTTTAATCGGGTTATTTTATTATCTATACGTGATAACACAACTTAATAGAGATAAACAGTAGAGATGCTATTTGGGGGGCAATGGCGAATTCCGACAACATTAGGACAAAAATTGTTCAATGTAGCTTTAACCCTGCTTATACGCTCACACGTTTACGAAAAAAACGGGATTAACTCACGAAAAAGGGCCATCCGGTAATGGCCCTTTGATGATAATTGACAACGCCGTTGTTGCAGGATCTATTACGGCCGGAACTCCCGCAGATTTATTTTAATCCCGAGGTGCTTATTTCGGTTATTTCCCTCTGGATGGCGCCCGGCATGGCCATATTCTTCATAAATGCCCACATGCCGGCATCTTCAAAGTAAAGCTTCATGCGGTACATTTCATCGAGGGTGACCACCTTCACCATTCCTTTTTCCCTGTAGACTACGACTTCTATCGGGAATGCGGGAACGTGGTCAATTCCGGGGCAGCGATAGTTTTTCGACTCTCTTTTTTCTCCGGCTATTGTGTAAGCCCTTGCTTCCGTTTCAGCCTTGTTTACACCATAGATGATGGTATCACTGCCGGGCAGGTCAAGCGTATAGATCAGTTTCCAGTTCTTTTTATTGGATTCTATCCCTGCCTTGACTTTTTCTGCAATCTCGCTGAAAAGATCTCCGGAATCTTCCTTTTTGTATATTTCCTCTATCATGTCATTAAAATCTCCTCCGCCCATGCCGCCGACCCTGCCTTTTTCCCTGATCTCGCCTATCTGCATATTGACTACCGTACCCTTAACAGCGGAAGACAGGATTTCGGAGATTTTATTCATTGTATTGACCGAAAGTTCTGTTTCAACCTTGTCGCCAAGAACGGTCCTGTTCAATGATGCCGGATTGGTAAATGCTATGTTTATCCCCTTTCCATCTTCATATATGCCCACCCTCAGGACTGCCGCAAAAGACGACCTTGGGCCGTGTGACATTATCTGCCGGGCATATTCCGGTGAGTAGATGACGATGTTATGCGCCCTGAAGGTGCATGCCTCAGGTACTGAACTACTGTATGATGCGAGTATTTGCCACCCGTTTTTAGTGAGCGCTTCTTCGCTGCTTTTAACTGTATTGTCGAATGTCCCCTGAATGTTTTCCGCCACCTTTACATATGTGCCGTATTTTTCAGCGTGTGCAGTGGAGGAAATGACCAGCATGAAAATAATTACCGGCAAAAAGATTAAACGCTTCATAGTTACCTCCTTATAATCAAGAAATAAAGAATATTCTAAACAATGTTACTTTTAACATATCTGGAAATACTTGTCAACATGAATGTTCAAAATAACAACAAAGATAAAAAGACCGGAGCCCGCCAACCTTCATACATTTCCATATCTGTTTTCAGGTCCAAAATAATTTCCGGTAAAAGGAAATTGTGAAGTCGAAGAAACAGAATAAATCGACCGGACTCGCCGGGGCGGACAAATACACTCTGAAAGGGCGGCAGATTCGGAATGGCAATTGATGTTCTCATTCCATGGAGGTCTGTCAAAAAAAGGCGGCAAAAGTATGCCGCCTTTTGGATATCTTCTATTTCCTGTGACGATCAGAAAGTAAAGAGTGCGTCAGCGTTCTTGCCGCTCTCGAGGAGCCTTGAGGCATTAACGAACTCTATACCGTCGATGCAGTCTGCTTCTGTTATGTCACGTGCATCACTCGATGGATGACACACATATAGTTTACCACCCATATCCATATAGTTTTCCATCATTTCCGTAATAGGTTCGAAGGTTTTGAATTTTATCCCCTCTATTGCGCCCTTGACCACTGATTTTACGGCCTCATCCATCAGGAATATTTCACACTCGTAATCAAACGATATGGCGGTAAGCGCCTGTGCAAAGACTGCCGAGACATTCTCGGTCTTTTCTCTCGGGTCACCTGAAATTACATAAACAACCTTGGTAGCCATCTGCGGACTCCTTCCTATATAAATAATGTTGAATTTGACTTGTACGACTTGTTAAGCATTACAGCCACTCCACCGACCTCGATGCCGTCTATCATGTCTTCTTTCCTGAGCCCCATGACATCCATAGACATCTGGCAGGCGATGATCTTCAGGCCGAATTCCTGCGCCATCTCGATAAGAGAACCAAGCTTTTCCACATTTTTCTTGCCCATCATATAACGGAAGAGCTTTGGACCGATTCCGGCAAAATTCATCTTCGATGTCGGGATTTTGTCGGGGCCTTTCGGCCTCATCCAGAGTACCATCTTTTCGAGAAATTTTCTGCCGGCGGTGCTGAAAGCCGGTTTTTTTATCACGTCAAGCCCCCAGAATGTTACGAATATCGTAACTTCCTTGCCCATGGCGAGGGCCCCGTTGGCGATGATAAAAGCGGCCATTGCCTTGTCGAACTCACCGCTCATAAGGATCAGCGTAAGATTGCCATCTTTTTCTTCGATCTTTGCGACGCGGTCTTCAAGTTCTTTCAGCTTTGCAGATAGCCCTTCTCCGCCTGCTTCCTTAATTTCATTGATCTTTTCAGTTGCCTCTGAGTTCCCCATGGTTTTCTCCTTTAAGACTTATTTCTTGATTATTGTCGCAACAATATCCTTGTCCTTCTTTTCGATACTGTCAAGGACATTGCCTGTCTCATTGCACCATGCCCTGATATCGGGTTCAAACCCCGGATCATCACATACTACCTCGACGATATCTCCGGAAGCAGCCTTTTTAAATGCCATAGCCGTCTTCATTATAGGCATGGGACATGACATCCCCTTGAAGTCTAATTCCGTCTTCGCCATATTACTTCCTCCTTTTCAAAAATTCATTATTTTTGTGCGCCGATTTCGCGTATTTTATCATAATTATTCATAATAACCATATTTTAATGTTTAAGTGTACAATATTTAAATAGCATATTTCAATAGTTTAGAAACTTATTGATATAATAATTCAATTATTATATTGACCTTTTTAAAATTTTCTGCTAAGCTGGCAAGGTAGTATCGATTATTTTTTTCAAAAAAATCTTTAATGAGGAGGTAGAAATGAGGAGGTTCTTTTTCGTCTTTTTCGCTCTTGTTTTTCTTGCAGGCATGACAGGCACGGCCATGGCAACGAACGGCTATCAGCTGATCGGTGTGGGTCAGCAGGAAAAGAGTATGGGCGGTGCCGTTACCGCAGCGCCTCTGGATGCAATGACTGCCATTACCAACCCGGCAGGTATGGCGCGTATCGGCAAGAGGGCAGACTTCAGTATGGAGGCCTTCATGCCCAACCGCTCGGTGGATTTCACATCAATGAGCGGTCAGTCTACCGAGGGCGGCTCAAAGCTTTACGGTATCCCTGCAATAGGCTGGACGGCGCCTGCATTTAACTCCAGCAACATTTATTTTGGCGGCGGCATGTATGGCACTTCCGGTCTTGGTGTTGATTATGGCCAGGTGCTCATGATGCCGGCCAATCCGGCGATGGGAATGCCTGCTGATGTTACTTTTGATGGATATAGTGCAATAGCTTTCTGGAAGATGGCGCCTACGATTGCGTGGAACGTCAATAAACAGTTGAGCCTTGGTTTTGCCCTTAACCTTGATTATCAGTCGGTGGCGATCAGGGAAAGGATTCGCAATGTTCCGTTCTGGAACGACCCGAGCAATCCGTCGGCCGGTGTTACGCAGGATGATGTCAATCTTGACCTTGGCCGCCCGACAAGCCAGATGGGTATCGGCGCTACCGTTGGCGCGCTTTATGATATAAACGACTGGATTACCCTCGGTGCCTCATATTCGAGCAAACAGTTCTTTAGTGATGCAACATTCCGTGTGGGTTCGGGTGATGTCTACAATTTTAACGGTGCTACGGGCAAGGCGGGCACATACAAGATGGCGCTTAATTTCCCCCGGCAGGCGGCTATAGGTATTGCGATCAAACCTATTAAACCGCTCCTGGTTGATTTTGATGTTAAATGGATTAACTGGTCTGATACCCATGACAAGGTTGATTTTTCGGGACCAAGCGGTGCATTTATGACGCCGAGCGGCCCGACTGATTCGACAACGCTTGACTTCGGGTGGAAAGACCAGTGGGTATATGCGTTGGGTATACAGTATAAGGCAACCGACAGGTTGACCGTCCGTACAGGATACAACTACTCAAAAGCGCCAATTGACGAAAAAGATGTGTTCAATAATCTCGTCCTGCCTGCTATCGTGGAACAGCATTTTACTATTGGAGCCGATTATATGCTGGGTGATCACTGGGGTATAGCCATGACTTATATGAAGGCCTTCAAGGAGACTCTGAAGGGGCGAAACGATGTACCTGCCGGATTCCAGCAAATGACACCTTTCACAGCTGATTCCGGTGCGACGATATCTCTGAAAGAGGATTCCGTCGGAATGCAACTGACATATCTCTTCTAAAATCACAGGTCAACATGATAATACCGGAGGTGGGATCGGTATCCCGCCTCCTTTTTTTTGGTTTTTTCTCATTTCAGGTAGGTAATCCGGATATTCCTGCCCACAGGGGAGAGAAAAGAAGATTTTTTACGAGTTCATCAAAAATATTTTTGCATGCCTCTCAAATTAATACAAGACAGTTAACTTCCTGCCCGCTTCGCTTCTGAGGCACATGCGAATACCCTTAATAGCCGGTTTTTCAATATAAAATTCCGTGATTCTTCTGCCGATATCGACAATATGGTGGGCGTCGGAAAAAGATACTATGGGATACTCTTGACCGGCAATAAAACGTTGAGCCTCTTCTTCCGATTTGACGCGCCACGAGACTTCAACCGCATCAAGCGGAAGTCCTTCAGGTATGAATCCGAGCTGGGATATTATACCGAATACCTCCCTGTCAATGTGGCTGGCGACGGCAAGGCCGTTGTTTCGGTGAATGATTCCGACCAGCTTTTCCACCGGTATATCAGCGGCGTTGATGAGGGGAAGAGGATTGAAATACAGTATCTCCTCTTTTACATTTACAACCGGCTGCGAAGTTTCGTCATGACTGTATGACGGTATATTGGACATGGAAGCCGAGACATCTTCATGGACTTTGAGACAGTCATCGATAGAATCAAAAAAAGCAAGCATATGGACTTCTTCAGCGGATGATATCTCCATCGCGGGAAGGACTGCGATATTATGCTTGCTTCCCAATTCCATAGTTACATGTACATGCTCCGCACTGTTGTGATCCGATACAGCTATGATGTCGAGTTGTTTTTCAACCGCCCGGCTGATAATCCTTTTGGGTGTCATGTCGAGTTCCGCACATGGCGAAAGGCATGAATGAATGTGGAGGTCGGAGCGGTATCTTTTAATCATAAAATAAATAATAAAAAAAGAGGTGGTAAATTTCCCTAACCATGCAACATATTGTAAAGTCTTCCCGCCAGTTCAAAGGCATGCATGTCTGTTCCGAATAGTGCAATACCCTCGGATGCGGCCTTTTGAACAGTCTCTCCCTCCGGCTTGCGGCCATTTACGAGGATGACGGCAGGCATGTTTTTCATGGAAGCTACGGCAACGATATTTATATGCGTTTGCAGAGTTATCCATAGAGAGCCTTCTCCGGCGTTGGCCATGACGTCGGAAAGCAGGTCACTGACATAGACATCTTTAATTTCAATATCCCTGTCCGGTTCGATGCTGAAAGAGTCCGGCGATAATTGATTGATTATGTCCCCAATGGTCATGATTGCTCTCCTTTGTTTAAATAAATGATCATCTTTACTGTTGTGCCTTCTCCCGGAGCAGAATCGATTCTAAAAACATCCGAGTTTTTTTTCATGTTCGGCAGGCCCATACCGGCGCCCCATCCCATCTCTCTGACCCATTCGGGTGCTGTCGAATAACCTTCCTGCATGGCAAGATCGATATCTTCAATCCCGGGCCCCATATCTTCTACGGTAATCTTGATGGATTCATCATCAACATCATACCTGAGGATTCCGGCAGGGGTATATATAATTACGTTCATCTCCGCCTCGAATGTTGCTATTGATGCGCGCCTGATGTATGAGTCTTTTACTCCGCGCAATTGAAGTATCTTTTTCAATTGAGTAGAAGCTTCGCCTGCATTGGTAAAATCACCTCCAACCAGGTTAAATCTCCCATCAATTTTCCTGGTATGATCCATTTCTTTCCGAATAAAACTCCTTTGTATTTATCAGGTATACGGGCAGCACTGGAGCCCCGCGCTGAAAAGCCTGCCGCTTGCCGTAAAGAGGGAAAGCGGGGTTACCAGAAGTGTAATGCCCTTCCGTTTTGCCAGCGAGATTGTTTCTGTATCCGGTTCCTTCCCCCTTGTAAAAACTACCACCCTGATATCTGCGATTTCGGCGGTTCTTATCACCTGCGGTTTTACCAGTCCCGTAAGCAATAAAGAGTTTTCATGGGCATAATAGAGAACCTCGCTCATCAGGTCTGTTGCGCATGCCCACCCTACTTCAAGGCCGGTATTAGTGGTGCTGTCGAGTGTAACTGCCTCTAATGTATCTATTATCTTCTGAAGTTTCACCTGCCGCCGCCCCGGTTCGATTCAGTCCTGACAGGAATGTTGTATTTTTTGATGAGCGCATGAAAATTCGTTCTCTGCATACCGACATCATTGGCGGCCCTGGTAATGTTCCAGTTGTTTCTTTCCAGGGCTTTTGTTATAAATGCTTTTTCAACTTTCTCAACGGACCTTGACCTTAATTTCTTCTTGATCTTCTTGAGTTCTTCAATAGTCTCCGGCACGTGACCCGTGTTTTCATTATCCAGAAAAGCAAGCCGGGATGGTGTTATCGAGCCCCTTTCGCTCAATAGCATTGCCCTGTGAATGTTATTTTCGAGTTCCCTTACATTTCCCGGCCAGTCGTGATTTATAAGGATATTCATGGCTTCGGCTGAGATACTGCACTCCTCCATATCGAGTTCAGGCGCAAATTTATTCAGAAAATGGAAAGATAGAAGCGGGATATCTTCCTTTCTCTCCCTGAGGGGAGGGATGCGTATGGGAAATATATTGAGCCTGTAATAAAGGTCTTCCCTGAATGTTTCTTCAGTCGTCATTTTCTTCAGGTCCCTGTTGGTTGCTGCAATAAACCGGATATCCACCTTAAAGGACTTTTTGCTCCCGATGGGGCGGTATTCCCTTTCCTGCAATACTCTCAGAAGTTTTGACTGGAGGGATAAAGGAAGGTTCCCTATTTCATCAAGAAAGAGAGTTCCTGTGTCGGCAGCCTCAATGAGCCCCTTCCTGGTCTCGGTTGCACCCGTGAATGACCCCTTGACATGACCGAAAAGCTCCGATTCCATGAGATTTTCCGATATTGTTCCGCAGTCTACGACTACAAACGGGTTATCACTGCGCGGGCTGTTATAATGAATTGCACGGGCGGCAAGTTCCTTTCCCGTCCCGCTCTCTCCGGTTATCAACACAGTACTCGATGCAGGAGCAACCGATGCTATGAGTTTAAAGACATTTTCCATGGCCTGCGATTTGCCTATGATGTTTTTTATGTAGTGGCCCCTTATTTCTTTCTTAAGCCTTGCGTTTTCGAGATACAGCTTTTTTCGCTCAAGGGCCTTTTCCACGATGATATTCAGGGTATCCGGAGTAAATGGTTTCTCGACATAATCGTAAGCGCCCAGTTTTATTGCAGATACTGCGGTGTTGACCGTTCCATGTCCCGTAATTATTATTACCTCTGTATCCGGCCAGCTTTCTTTTACTTTCCGCAGGATTTCCATACCGTCTACCAGGGGCATCCTGAGGTCTGAAAGTACCAGATCAAACCGCTCGTTTTCCAGAAGATTAAAACCGTCTTCAGGGTATTGAGCCGTTACGACATCATATCCTGAAGGTTCAAGCGCCCTCCTGCAGCTCTTAAGGAGAATCTCCTCGTCGTCAATAACAAGAATTTTAGCAGCAGAAATGCTGTTTCCCCCTGCATCCCGATCAGTCTGTTTTTTCATTGTGTCCATCTTCATTTTCCATTCCCCGGCCCCGGCTGTCAGGTACGGGAAGCCTGACTAAAAAGCTTGCTCCTTCACCCGGGCGACTTTGTACTACTATATGGCCCCCGTGTTTTCTGATAATCCCGTGGCTCACCGCCAACCCCAACCCGGTCCCCTTTCCTACAGGTTTTGTAGTAAAGAACGGCTCAAACAGCCTGGACATATTTGCCTCCGGGATGCCGGGGCCGGTGTCGGAGATAACTATTTCGACATAGGGTTTATTGTCTATTTGGATATTGGAAGTTTTTATCCGTATTTCTCCTTTGTCGTTCATGGCATCTGCAGCATTGATGAAGAGGTTTAGAAATACCTGTTCGATCTGTGAGGCATCGCCGTTTACTACAGGCAGTGATTCATCAAGCTTCATTTCCATGGATATATTGTGAAACTTTGCCTGGTTCTTTATCATCCCGATGGAATGGCGTAATGTTTTGTTTATGTTTATTTCATTCTTTTCGGCCGGCATGGCACGGGAAAAGCCCAGGAGCCCTTTAATAATCTTTGAACAGCGTTCAGCCTGCTCAATAATGACCTCGACGTCTTCCCTGTCCATCTTGTTTTCCGGTGGTATCCGGTCAAGCAGAAGATGTGAGAAAGTCACTATACCCGTGAGTGGGCTGTTAAGCTCATGTGCAACACCCGCCGCCATCCTTCCGAGAGAGGCGAGTTTTTCCGTATGAATATACTGCTCCTGCCCCCTTTTTATCTCCTCCGTTTTCTTTGCCACTTCTTCTTCGAGTTCCTTTGCCCAGTTTTCGAGTCTCTCCCTTGATGTCTTGAGCTCCTTCGTCATTGAATTGAACGTCTTTGCAAGCATGCCGAGTTCATCTTTTGTATTGATGTTCACTCGGTGGTCCAGATCCCCCCTTGATACGCTTTCCATGCCCTCCGATAGTATTATCAATGGCCTTATGACGATTTTCCAGAGAATGATGCAGAGGATCACGGATGTGAGAGCTGTGAATATAACGCCGAAAGAAGCTATGGCTATATTCTGCTGCTTTGTCATTGAATAGAGGTCACTGAGCGAATAATCGGTTTCCAGTATCCCGAGTTTTTCTTTGGTCTCTTTATGGAAGTGGCAGGAAGCCGTATAGCAGGATGGTTCGTTGTATATCGGGATAACACTCCTCAGGATATACGTGTCATCCTTCTTCTGAACGACCCATTGCGGTTGTTTGAAAGAGCTTTTACTGAATTTCAGGGATTTGGCAGGAGATGCCGGATCTTCATGGCATATTTTACAGATTGCAGAGTTGCCGGGAATCTGTTTTCCCACATCACGAGGGTCGGACGAGAAAGCTATTGCGCCGTTGCAGTCAAATACCCTGATGCCCATTACCCCTTCTTCAGATGCCATGGACTCGAAGGTCTTCTGTACCGCATCCGTGTTGTTTGCAAGCATATACTGAAAAGTGCTTTTTTTGATAAGGTTTATGTATGTCTTGGCATGATTTGCAGTGGTCCTGAGGGCGTCTTCTTCACTCGTATATATAATCGAGTACCAGAAGGTCAGACTCCCGACGATTATGAGGCCGCCGATTGCGACTATCAACTTAAAGCTGAGTGAGTGTATGGACTTTCTGGCGATGAGTTCTTTTAAAGATGAAAGTTTTGGCATATCAAAGTGTTTGGCGATCAAGTCACAGTAAGCTATAAGATCCGTATACAAACGAAAATTTTGGCATATCTCCGGACTCTCACATACAACTTTACAATATTTTTATATTAAAATCCAGCCCGGGACGCCGCCATTTTGTAAAATCTTCATTATTAAGACAATCTAAAATTACAGATTTAAATTTTTTGTTGACAAAGGTATTTTGTTTGATGTATAAGTTACTGATATGCCCGGGACTTATTTGCCAGAAAATTACCTTCCCATACTGATATTTCTGGTAATATCATTCACTATCGGTATCGGAGCGCTGGTAGTGGGCATGCTCTTCAGACCCCGGAGACCGTATCCGGAAAAACTTTCCGCCTATGAATCGGGTATTCCTTCGGTCGGTGAACCGAGGTTCAGGTTTTCCGTTAAATTCTTTATTGTAGCGATGCTGTTTGTTGTTTTTGATGTTGAGGCAATTTTCCTTTATCCCTGGGCTATTGTCTTTGACAGGATAGGTGTGTATGCATTTGTTGAGATGATGGTTTTCATACTGATTTTGTTGATAGGTTATATTTATGCCTGGAAAAAGAAGGCATTTCAGTGGGAGAGATAGGCAATTAACAGGTGGGATTATGGTGTTTGAGACAAATAAAGAACTGATAGAAGTGGAAGAAGGCATCAGGATTATTCCGGGTGCAAACACGATAATAACCGCACTGGATAAAATAATAAACTGGGGAAGGGCTTCATCTTTGTGGCCTGTTACATTCGGGCTTGCGTGCTGTGCCATAGAGATGATGACAACAGGGTCCAGCCATTACGATCTTGACCGTCTGGGAGTAATCTTCAGGGGTTCTCCGAGGCAGGCCGATGTCATGATAGTGGCCGGAACTGTTACAAAAAAAATGGCTCCTGTAGTGAGGAAGGTTTATGACCAGATGCCAGAGCCGAGATATGTTATATCGATGGGAAGCTGCGCATGCTCGGGAGGTATATTCAGGTCATACAGCGTTGTCCAGGGTTGCGACAGTTTTTTGCCGGTGGACGTATATGTGCCTGGTTGTCCGCCCAGACCTGAAGCCCTGATGAATGGTATCGTAAAGCTGCAGCAAAAAATCAGGAAGGAGCATTTCAGATGGAGCCCTCTGGGTTAGCCGAAAAGGTCAGGGAGAAATTTCCTGAAGAAGTCATAGAGATACAGGATTTCAGGGGCCAGGTATCCTTAGTACTGAAAAAGGAAAGGATACCGGATATCTTTGGATATCTCCATGATGATCCGGTTTTTCTGCTTGATTACCTGAAAGACCTCTGCGGAGTCGATTATCTGGGTAAAAGAGATTCCCGCTTTGAAGTTGTTTACCACCTCTATTCCATGGAACACAGGCACATGTTGAGAATAAAAGTGCCCGTAAGCGAAAGTGATTGTGTTGTTGATTCCGTCACTTCCATATGGATTGGAGCGGACTGGCATGAGAGGGAGTGTTATGACATGTATGGTATAGAATTCAAGGGGCATCCCGACCTGAGAAGAATTCTCATGCCGGAGGACTGGGAAGGCTATCCCCTGAGAAAGGATTACCCGGTAAAAGGCCCTGATTCAGAAGGGGAGTGGCAGGGCTTCAAGGAAGTCCTGAGAAAATCGGAAGAGTTCAGGAAATACGAATGGAAGGGATAAAGGATAATCTGAGAACAAAAGAACTTACCGTCAGCATGGGGCCGCAGCATCCTTCGACCCATGGTGTTTTGCGGCTTGTGCTGGAACTTGACGGGGAAACCGTAGTTAATTGTACCCCTTATGTAGGCTATCTTCACAGGGGGATTGAAAAGCTTTCCGAGACAATGACATATCATTCCGCAATACCTCTCACGGACAGGATGGATTATATATCATCGATGACTAATAATGTTGGATACTGCCTTGCTGTCGAAAGGCTGTTCGGCATACGGGCGCCCGAGAGAGCCGAGTATATCCGGACAATAGTATGCGAAATGGCTCGTATCAGCAGCCATATAATATGGATTGGTACCCATGCCCTGGATATCGGCGCCATGACGATATTTCTATACTCTTTCAGGGAGAGGGAGTGGCTGCTCGATCTGTTTGAAGAACTCTGCGGCGCCCGCCTGACGGTCAGTTATCCCAGGATAGGCGGTGTCAGAAATGATGTAAGCCGGCATTTTCTCGACAGCCTTTACAGGTTTACGGATGAATTCCCGGGAAGGATCAGGGAATATGAGACCCTGATAGACCGGAACCGTATATGGCTGAAGAGGACAAAGGGAATCGGTGTGATCCCGGCGGAAGAGGCTATTAACTGGGGTCTTTCCGGTGCTACACTGAGAGGGTCGGGAGTAAATTATGATATAAGAAAACGTTTTCCGTATGATGCCTATGATAAAGTTGATTTTGAAGTGCCGCTTGGTAAAAGCGGCGATGTTTATGCCAGGTATCGCTGCCGCATGGAAGAGTTCAGGCAATCCAACCGTATCATAAGGCAGTGCATAGAACAGATACCGAAGGGGCCGGTATTGACGCCTGACGCGCCGAAGGTTATCCTCCCTTCCAAGGACAGGGTACTTGCCGACATGGAGTCACTGATACATCACTTCGTTCTGATAACAAAGGGACAGATGGCGGCACCTGAAGGTGAGATATATGTTGCAACGGAGGCCCCCAAGGGTGAGCTCGGTTTTTACATAGTGAGTGACGGGACAGGCAAGCCTTACAGAATGCGGGTGAGAGCACCGTCTTTTGTACATGCTTCTGTTCTGCCGAGATTGTGCAAGGGTCATATGGTTGCAGATGTCGTTGCCAATATAGGAACGATTGATATAGTACTCGGAGAGTGCGACAGATAATAATCGTTTAAGAATAAAAGAGCGAAATCAAAAACCGGAAATGATTACTGAAGAGATAATAAAAAAAATTCAGCAGAAGAAAGGCGATTATCCTGTCTTCAGGTCGGCCATCATGTCTGCACTCCATGAGATACAGAATACGGAGGGTTGGCTTTCACAGGAGTCGCTTTACAAGGTGTCCGGGATGCTGAACATACCCCCCGCCACGGTCAAGGGAGTAGCCACGTTTTACCATATGTACAGACATGTCCCCATGGGCAGAAATATAATCCAGATATGTACGAATGTGGCATGCATGATTATGGGTGCGGAAAAACTGGTGGATTTGCTGAAAAGGGAATTCGGGATCGAAGCGGGTGGTACTACCGGGGATAAGAGATTTTCCCTTGTTATTATGGAATGTATCGGGGCATGTGGTACGGCGCCCGCAATGCTTGTGAATGATGATTTTCATGACAACCTCGATGAGAAGAGGGTAATGGATATCCTGAATGGGTATAAGTAGGATATGCAGAAATTCTTATTGAAAAATGTTGATAACCCCAGATCTACGGATATAAGGGAGTATCGGAAATCGGGTGGATACAAGGGGCTGAAAAAGGCCGTTGAGATGGAACCCGGGAAGATCGTGGATGAGGTAAAGAAGTCGGGCCTCAGGGGAAGGGGGGGCGCGGGATTCCCTACAGGCATGAAATGGGATTTTGCATCGCGTGATCCAAACTTTCCCAAATATCTGATATGTAATGCGGATGAAGGGGAACCCGGTACCTTCAAGGATAGACACATACTGGAAAGGGACCCGCATCTTCTGATAGAAGGGATGGTTATTGCGGCCCGTGCGCTGAAGGTTGGAAGGGGATACATCTATCTCCGGGCCGAGTATCCTGCGGCGGAAGTCATTCTCGATAAAGCTATTGATCAGGCATATAAGGAAGGGCTGCTTGGTGAAAATATAACGGGGAAGGGTTTTAAATTCGATCTCTCCGTACACAGGGGCGCCGGAGCTTACATCTGTGGTGAAGAGACCGCGCTTATCGAATCCATAGAGGGCAAGAGGGGACAGCCGAGGCTTAAACCCCCGTTCCCTGTAAATGTGGGGGCCTGGGGAAAACCGACAATCGTCAACAATGTGGAAACGTTTTCAAATCTGCCTTTGATCATCGAGATCGGCCCGGAGGAATATTCAAAGATCGGCAATCCCGACTGTCCCGGGCCAAAGCTTTACTGCGTCAGCGGTTTTGTTGAAAAACCCGGTGTATATGAACTTCCAATGGGAACAATACTGAGAGATATTATTTATAAACATTGCGGTGGTATAAAGGGCGGGGGAAAGTTAAAGGCGGTTATCCCCGGCGGTATATCAACGCCCATTCTGCCACCGGACAAGATAGACTGTCAGATGGATTTTGTAAACCTGCCAAAGGCCGGCAGCATGCTGGGCTCGGGAGCCGTTATGGTCTTTGATGAGTCCGTCTGCCTTGTAAGTGTCTGCATGAGGGCCATGCAGTTTTTTGAACATGAGTCATGCGGCAAATGTACACCCTGCAGGGAAGGTACGGGATGGCTCAGTAATATACTTGAGAGGATTGAAAATGGTATGGGCAGGAACGGAGATATAGAACTTCTTCTTGAGGTAGCCTCGAATATATCCGGCAAGACCTTCTGTCCTCTTGGCGATGGGGCTGCAGGCATGCTGTTGAGTTTTATTAAATATTTCAGCGATGAATTTGATCATCACATTGAAAACAGGAAGTGCATGGTGAATTGAGGCAGGTTAATGATAACTGTAACCATTAACGACAGGGAAATAAAGTTCGACAAGGCCGTTACCATACTTGAGGCCGCGAGATCAGGGGGAATAAAGATACCCACCCTCTGTTTTTTTGAAGGTCTTGAGAAGTTCGGGGGTTGCAGGCTCTGTCTTGTCGAAGTGGAAAAACTGCCGAGGCTTCAAACGGCCTGCACGGTAATGGTTACGGACGGTATGGTGGTAAGGACCGAGACGGATGCCATAATCAGGGCCAGGAAGGCGATGCTTGAATTCCTTCTGATAAATCATCCTCTCGACTGTCCTTATTGTGACAAGTCCGGGGAGTGTGAGTTACAGGATCTTGTTGCACAGTATGGCGCCGAGGAGGGCCGTTTTGCAGAGGGAAAACGGCGTCATCCGGAGAGTTTCGACGATCCCATAATAGTGAGAAACATGGAGCGTTGCGTAACCTGTACGCGGTGTGTCAGGATGTGCGACGGGGTGCAGAGAGCTTCCGCCATTACGGTGACAGGCAGGGGAGACCATTCATTTGTTGAACCTTTTTCCGGCGGCAGATATGATTGCGAATACTGTGGTAATTGCCTTACTGTCTGTCCGGTAGGCGCTATCATGTCGCGTCTTCACAGGCACAGTTACAGGGCCTGGTTTGTTGAAGATGAAATCGAAACATTATGCGGTTTTTGCGGAGTCGGCTGTTCAATGATTCTACAGATGAGAGAGAACACGATTCTCAGGGCAATTCCAAGAATGGGGATGGGGATAAATAAAGGTCTTTTATGTGCAAGGGGTCGGTTTGGATATGATATTATCGAGAGCAACAGGAGATTAACAACCCCGCTTGTCAGAAAAAACGGCGAGTTAAAGGCTGTTTCCTGGGCTGAAGCGCTCGGGCTCGTTGCTGAAAAATTCAGTGAGATAAAGGAGCAAGACGGAGGCGAAAAATTTGCAGGCATTGTCTCTCCCGAATTGACCAATGAGGACAATTATGTCTTTCAGAGATTTTTCAGAGAAACTCTGTTCAGCAATAATATAGATTCCATTATCAGGATGTTTTATGCGCCGGCCCAGGCATATTTTGAGGGCATTTTCGGCCAGGGCATAACAGCAAATCTGATAAGCGGGATAGGGAAATCCGATGCTGTAGTTGTTGCGGGCGGTGATCCCACCAAAATAAATCCGGTGCTTGGGCTCCAGGTACGGGCAGCATCCGGTAATGGCGCAAAGGTTGTATCCCTGAGTAATGCGGCCGGCCTGAAGAGGTTTGCTTCCTCAGAACCGGTTGCACGGTCGGGCTCGGAAAATTTCCTGTATTCAGCGTTATTGAAGGCACTGATCGATACAAGAGGATTGCCGGGGCGGTCCGGATCGATAGAGCAGGAGATAGGGAATATAAAGTGGCCGAATGATGAAGAGATAACACAACGGACAGGACTTCGGAAGTCTGATATTGAGAAAGTTGCAGAGGATCTTAAGGACCCGAAGAACATATCCGTCATTATCGGACCTGATATCATGATAAATAACGGCCTTATGGGATTGTTCCTGATTGCCGCCATAATTTATGTGCTCGATGCAAGGATTTATCTCCTTAGCGAAAGGCCGAATGAACAGGGTGTGATTGATACCGGATGCATGCCGGATACCCTTCCCGGAGGCCGGCCTTTGGAAATAAGCAGCTTCAGGGAAAAGTTTGAACAGGAAATGGGTTATGGAGTCCCGGGTCAGAAAGGTCTTACACTGTTTGAGATGTTTGAGGCGATCGGGAAAGGCGATATAAAGGCTGCTTACGTAATGGGGGACAATCCCGTCTTTAATCTCCCTGCTGCAGACAGGATAAGGGAGGCGATGTCCGGTCTCGATTTTCTTGTTGTTCAGGATGCCTTTCTCTCAGAGACGGCGAAGATGGCCGATGTAGTGCTTCCTGCTGCGCTGTGGGCCGAAAAGGATGGCACATATGTAAATCTTGAAAGAAGGATACAGAGGCTCCACAGGGCCAAAAAATCTGTTGGCGGACTGGAGGGATGGCAGATCATTGCCGGAATTTCGGGACTTATGGGCAGCAGGATGGAGTATAATTCCGCAAGGGACATCTGGGAAGAGATAACACGCGCTTCACATCTTTACGGGTCTGTAAGCTATGAAGACCTTGCCACCGATAAATCACTCTGGCCGTATAAAGGTGAACCGCTAAGGAGCGGGAAATGGGAAATTAAGATACCTGAAGAAGTTGTGGAAAAAACAGGGCATGGCTGCCACGTGTATCCGGACAGGTTGCTTTTCCACTCAGGTTCTTTCAGCAGATACTCTCCTGCGCTTAACAGCATACAGGCAGAGCCCTACGCGGTTATGCATCCTGATACGGCAAAAAGCATTGATATAAAAGATGGTGACAGGATAAAGATAGCAGCCGCGAACGGATGGTCCATTGAGCTGGTGTCAAAGGTGGATAATGAGATAAGGGATTTTAGTGTCAGGGTACCCAATGTATTCGAGGGAGTTTGCGTCATGTCTCTCGTGGATTACGGGATTGAGCCCGGCACGGGGGCGCCTGTGTGGAAATTATCGGATATAAAGATAGAGAAGGTGCAGTGATATGCATTTTTTTGAGACCATAATACAACCGGGAAGTTTTGATGTAATAGTTAATATTGTCATTATAGCTCTGAAGATAGTTGTAGTTGTTGCCGTTGCGCTGCTGCACGTGGCGTATGCGACATATTTTGAACGGAAAACGATAGGGCACATGCAGGTAAGAATGGGTCCGATGGAAGTTGGCTGGCACGGTTTGCTGCAGCCTATAGCCGACGGTCTGAAGCTGTTTTTTAAGGAAGACATTATCCCTGCCAATGCCGATAAGCCCGTTTTCTATCTGGCCCCTCTCATCAGCATGATGGCCGCACTTGCGTCTCTTTCGGTTATCCCGTTTTTTAATAATTTTGTCATAGCGGATATAAATATCGGCCTGCTCTTTATTCTTGCAATGTCATCCCTGGGCGCCTACGGAGTTATTCTTGCCGGGTGGTCTTCGAATTCAAAATATGCATTTCTCGGAGGGCTGAGGTCGTCCGCGCAGGTTATCAGTTACGAGGTGCCGCTGGGGCTCAGTCTTGTCGGGGTAATGATAATGGCGGGTTCGCTTAATCTCCAGGATATAGTCAGGGCACAACAGAATTACCCGACCGGATTTTATGCAATTCCCCAGATAATCGGTTTTTTTGTCTTTATCGTTGCCGCCTTTGCAGAGACCAACAGGGCACCATTTGACTTGCCCGAGGCGGAGAATGAACTTGTTGCAGGATATTTTGTCGAATATAGCGGTATAAGATTTGCGCTTTTTTACCTTGGTGAGTATGTAGGGATGATTATCATGTCATCCATAGCCGTTACATGCTTTTTAGGTGGCTGGACCATTCCGCATTATATTCTGAATGTGGCGCCGTTTCTTTCGAAGATTCCGGGGGTAATTGTTTTTGCAGCCAAGGTCTACCTTGGAATGTTTGTTTATTACTGGGTGAGGGCGACGCTTCCGAGATACAGGTATGACCAGCTTATGGCCATTGGATGGAAGGTGCTTATTCCACTTGCCCTGCTGAATATTGTTATTACGGGGTTTATAAAACTGCTGGTATGAAAGTTTCGGCAATAATAAAAAAGATTTTTCTGTGGGAGATACTGAAGGGTCTGGCGCTGACGCTGAGCCGTCTTTTTACCAAACCGGTTACCAGGCGTTATCCAAAGGAAAAAAGACAGGCCGCTCCGGGTTTCAGGGGGCTTCATGCACTTGTCAGAAATCCCGTTACAGGGGATGCCAAGTGTGTGGGATGCGGTCTGTGCGCGGCAGTCTGTCCGTCAAAGTGCATAAATATTCATACGATAGACGGGCCGGACCACCAGAAGATAGTTGAGAGATACGAGATCGAGGTGCTGAGGTGCGTATTTTGTGCATTTTGCGTAGAGGCATGCCCATATGGGGCCATTTCGCTTACGGAGCACTTTGAGTATTCGAATTATTCAAGGGATGATTTTTACATGACAAGGGATAAACTGCTCTCAAACTGGGACAAATACATGTCCGGCAAGAAAGGGATAGAATATTTTGAGCGGTTCTGGAGACCGAAGTCGGAGGATTTTACAGCTCATGATGACCAGGCGGTCTTCAGCGGGAGCAGACCGGAAACGGAGAGACCGGATGGCGATTAATCAGTTTTTTTTCGGATATTTTGCGTTTGTTATTATTTTAACTGCATTATTGGTGGTAACACGAAAGAATCCCGTCCACAGTGTTCTGTGGATGCTTGTTATGTTTTTCCATGTCGCAGGGTTGTACCTGTTTCTCAATGCGGAGTTTATGGCGGCAGTCCAGATTATTGTATATGCAGGGGCTATACTGGTACTGTACGTGTTCCTGATATTCCTGCTTAACCTGAAAGAGGAGATTCAGGGGGAACACTATGTAGGCGAGTGGCCTATGGGTTTGACATTGGCCTTATCCGTATTAGTGGTAATATTGATCCCGCTTGCAGGAATGAAGGTGAAGCCGTTCGGGAAATGGAGCATAGCTGCGATTTCGAAAGAAACTCACACAGTAGCCCTTGGAAAGGTGCTTTATACCGGATATCTTTTCCCGTTTGAAGTTGCATCGATAATACTCCTTGTGGCTATTGTGGGTGCTGTATTCCTTGCAAGGGGAAAAAGCGATAGTCCGGAGGATGAATAGAATATGGTCCCATTAAACTGGTATCTGCTTTTGAGCGCTGTAGTTTTTACGATAGGCATACTCGGGTTCCTGACCCGCAGGAATATTATAATAATGTTTTTGTCCATGGAATTGATGCTTAACGGGGTCAACATCAGTCTTATGGCCTTCAGCCATTATATGCAGGATTTGCGCGGCCAGGTGCTTGTATTCTTTATAATAGCCGTTGCTGCTGCTGAAGCTGCGATAGGGCTTGCGTTAATCGTAGCCCTGTTCAGAAACAAACCGACAGTTCATGTGGACGAGATGAACGATATGAAAGGATGAAGGAAGATTAAAGTACAAAATGCAGAATTGGAAATAAATGAATTCCGGATTTCTGGATTTTTCTCTTTAATGTTTGGATTTTCAAAGGAAAGATTATGAAATACTATTTACTGATACCGTTTTTACCGCTTGCTGCCTTTGTTATAAATATACTGTTGGGCAGAAAGATACTGAAGACTGCTTCTCAATGGGTATCCATACTCGCAGTATTCGGCTCAATGGTTATATCCTACATGACGGTATTCGATGTCATCCGGGGCCACACGCTTAATGCCGACCTGTATACATGGATAATTGCCGGTACCGGCTTCAGGGTCTCGGTTGGATTTCTCATAGACCAGTTAACTGCCGTTATGCTCGTTGTCGTAACCACGGTCAGCTTCCTTGTGCACGTCTATTCAGTCGGCTACATGCGTGGTGACAAAGGGTATTACAGGTTCTTTGCCTATCTGAGTCTTTTCACCTTCTCGATGCTTATGCTGATCATGGCCAACAATATGCTTCAGCTCTATTTCGGATGGGAGGCAGTGGGGCTCTGCTCATATTTATTGATCGGGTTCTGGTACGAGAAAAAGAGCGCCTCGGATGCCGGCAAAAAGGCATTTATTGTGAACAGGTTTGGCGATTTCGGTTTCGGTCTCGGGGTCATTCTCGTGTTTTTGACATTCGGAACACTTCATTACCTCCCTGTCTTTGATAAAGTGGCTTCAGTTGCAGGCCAGACGATTTCCATTTTTGGTATGGAAGTAAATCTTGTTACGGTCATTGCCCTGCTGCTCTTTTGCGGAGCAGTCGGGAAGTCTGCACAGTTTCCGCTGCATGTGTGGCTGCCCGATGCAATGGAAGGTCCTACACCCGTCAGCGCACTGATCCATGCCGCTACGATGGTTACGGCGGGAGTGTTCATGCTGGCAAGGCTTAATCCGATTTTCAATGTCTCTCCGGTTGCAATGGATGTCATCGCGATAACCGGTGGTTTTACCGCCCTGTTCGCTGCCACGATAGCCCTCGTGCAGAATGATATAAAGCGGGTTATCGCCTATTCAACGGTCAGCCAGCTCGGATACATGGTCCTTGCCTGCGGAGTGGGTGCATACGGTGCCGGTATATTTCACCTTTATACACACGCATTTTTCAAGGCGTTGCTCTTTCTCTGCGCAGGGAGTGTCATGCATGCGATGGCCGGCGAACTGGACATGCAGAAAATGGGCGGACTGAGGAAGTATATGCCTGTTACATACTGGACGATGTTACTTGCTTCGTTGAGTATTTCCGGGATTCCGCCTTTTGCCGGCTTTTTCAGCAAGGACGAAATCCTGTGGCTCGCCTTTAACGGCAATGGAGTCGGCAAGTTTGTCTGGCTTCTGGGCACAGTTGCCGCCCTGCTGACGGCCTTTTATTCATTCAGGCTGATTTATCTTACATTCCATGGAGAGTTCAGGGGTACGGAGGAGCAGAGACACCACCTCCATGAATCCCCGAAGGTTATGACCATTCCCCTGGTGTTGCTTTGTATCGGGGCGGTTGCTTCGGGCTGGATTGGGATACCCGAACTCATCGGCGGTGAGCATTCCAACTGGATTGCAAACTTTGTCAGGCCTGTCGTAGGCCATCCGGAGGTCAATGCTGCACATTCGACGGCCTGGATGGTTATAGCGCTCTCTGTGGCGATAGCATTGACAGGGATATTCGTTGCAAGGTCCTTTTACATAAAAAATAAAGAATTGCCCGGGAAATTTGCAGGGATGTTCCCGTTTACTTACAGGGTTTTGTTCAATAAGTATTATGTCGATGAGCTGTACGACCTGATAATCGTGAGGGCTGCGAAGGGTATAGCAAGGAATATTATGGTTGGTTTTACAGACTCAAAGATAATAGAGGGCATAGTTAACGGGATCCCCAGACTTATCGGATGGACGTCGGCACAGATAAGAAAGGTGCAGTCGGGTGATGCCCACCGGTATGCCGCCATGATGGTATTGGGCATGTTTTTAATCTTTGCATTGATGCTGGTAAAACTCCTGGGGTAATTGAGCAGAATGGAAAGACGCATGCAAGTACGTTTAGCAGGAGTTAAGGAGTCATAAATGGAGATAGGGTATCCGATTCTGAGCGCTGTAATTTTTGTGCCTGTTATAGGAGGGCTTGTCTTACTGCTTGTGAACAGGGCCAACGAGTCCATCATAAAGTGGGGGGCGCTGCTTGTGACTATTGTGACATTCGTTATCTCGCTGCCGCTGTTTACAGATTTTGACAAAACCACATATTTGATGCAGTTTCAGGAAAAACACGCATGGATCCCTTCATGGAACATCAATTATTTTCTGGGAGTTGATGGCATAAGCGTCTTTTTTGTCCTTCTGTCAACGCTCATAAGTATTCTCTGTGTCCTTATATCATGGAACGCCATAAAGGATAAAGTAAAAGAGTTTTATATTGCGCTTCTGATAACGGAAGGGGCCATGATAGGTGTTTTCTGTTCTCTCGATTTCTTTCTGTTCTATCTTTTCTGGGAAGCCATGCTGATACCAATGTATCTCATCATAGGGGTATGGGGAGGGCCGAGGAGGCTCTATGCCGCCATAAAGTTCTTCCTGTATACTCTCGTTGGGAGTGTGCTGATGCTCGTCGGTATCATTGTCCTGTACAATCATGCACATACATTCAACATTCTGGAATTAGCGAATCATACATATCCCTATAAGCTTCAGATGATCCTCTTCTGGGCATTCTTTGCCGCATTTGCCGTAAAGGTGCCGATGTTCCCGCTGCATACATGGCTGCCTGATGCGCATACCGAGGCGCCAACGGCCGGCAGTGTCATACTTGCGGCCATACTTATCAAGATGGGGGCTTACGGCTTTCTCAGATTTTCGATTCCAATGTTCCCGGATGCCACAAAGGCGATGATCCCGGTCATGCTGGGACTCTCTGTTGTTGCAATTATTTATGGCGGTTTAATATGTCTTGTACAGACGGATATGAAGAGACTGATAGCTTACAGTTCGGTCAGCCATATGGGATTCGTGACCCTGGGAATATTTGCCCTCAATTCCTACGGAGTCGAGGGAGGGATACTGCAGATGATAAATCACGGTATTGTAACCGGGGCACTGTTTCTGTGTATCGGCATTATATATGACAGGACTCATTCCAGGGAGATATCCGATTACGGCGGACTTGCTACGCCCCTTCCCGTTTATGCAGGTTTCTTCATGGTATTTACCCTTGCAACCATTGGACTGCCCGGGATGAACGGTTTTGTAGGGGAGTTCCTCATTATCCTTGGAGGTTTTGCCGCAAGCAGAATTGTGGGTGTTCTTGCTGCAACGGGTGTTGTCATCAGTGCAGGTTATATGTTGTGGCTGTACCAGAGGGTCTTTTTCATGAATGTTAACGAAAAGGTGGCCGGTCTGAAGGATATGGATGCACGGGAGGTGCTGACTCTCCTTCCGCTTCTGGCGCTTGTCTTCTGGATCGGAGTCTATCCTGACAGCTTTCTCGGGTTTATGCATGTAAGTGTGAGCCATCTGCTTGAGAAGATTAATAGCGGTGGGCCGGCTGATATGAATGTAGCACAGGCGATAATACATATGGTCAAATAAGTGGAGGAAAAATGCAGTATCCCGACATAAATCCTGTTTTGCCGGAAATAATCCTGATTGCGGCAGCGCTCCTGGTCCTGATGCTTGAACTTTTTATCAAGAGGAAAGAGACAATCGGTTTCATAGCCTTAATCGGCGTTGGTTTGTCAATGTGTTCCATGTTCTACGTTAAGGGGGTTGTGGGACAAGAGACCTTCGGGGGGATGTTCATTTCCGACGGGTATAGCGCTTTTTTCAAGATTATCTTTTATTTGAATTTTTACCTTACAGTTCTGATATCACTCAAATACCTTAAGATTGAAAGAGCCCTTCGGGGCGAATATTTCGGCCTGCTCATGTTTGCAACCGCCGGCATGATGATCATGGCGTCGGCAGGCGATCTTATAGTTCTTTATCTCGGCCTCGAGTTGATGGCGCTCAGCACATATATACTCGCCGGCTTTCTCAGACACAAAAAGAAGTCCAATGAGGCTGCAGTCAAATACTTTCTTTTAGGCGGATTTTCATCCGCAATACTTCTCTACGGTATATCGATGATCTATGGTCTTACAGGGACGACAGACATAAGGCATCTGGCCGGCCTGCTGGCCGGCGGTGGCATAAAATCGTCCCCCGTTCTGCTTTTATCTGTGGCGCTTTTTGTAGTTGCATTCGGGTACAAGGTGGCAGCGGCACCGTTTCATATGTGGGCACCCGATGTTTATGAAGGGGCCCCTACTTCGATTACCGCCTTCATGTCGGTCGGACCGAAGGCGGCTGGCTTTGCGGTGATGGGCCGTGTATTTCTCATAGGACTGGCATCGGTCAGGATAGAATGGACCACAATATTAATACCCGTGGCTATCCTTACAATGGCGGTTGGAAATATCATAGCAATATCCCAGACCAATATAAAGAGGATGCTCGCGTACTCGTCAATAGCACATGCAGGCTATGCCATCCTCGGCATTATAGCCGGCACACAGGAAGGTATGGCTGCTACGATGAATTACATGCTGATTTACGCATTTATGAATATAGGCGCATTTGCCGTAGTGATAATGCTGAAGTCGGAAGGACTCGAGGGGGATAACCTGAGCGATTATGAGGGGCTTGCAAAGACACACCCCGTTGCTTCTGCATTAATGCTTGTATTCATGTTTTCACTTACGGGGATACCGCCAACGGGCGGCTTTATGGGGAAGTTCTATCTTTTGATGTCGATAGTCAATGCAGGCTATGCATGGCTGGCGGTAGTTGCCGTCGCATTCAGTGCAATATCTGCATACTTCTACCTCAGGGTCGTTATGTATATGTATATGAAGGAATCAAAAGAGACCCCTGTCCTGTCTGTATCACCTGCTATCGGACTCGCACTTATAATAACCGTTGCAATGGTTATTGCCATGGGCATCCTGCCGGCCAGGTTCATTGATTTTGCCGGAGCCGCCTCAGCGGCCTTGTAAGAGAGGAATAGAGATGCACGGTGCGCAGGAGAAAAAGGGGATTGCCTGCCTTAGCCGAAAAGAAATAAAAAGATCGAAAAAATTATCTGGCCACGGATAAATACGGATACCGTGAGGGGTGGGTAATCACTTGAATCTCTGAATATCTGCGGCCTTTTTTTTGCTCAGCAGGTTAAATGAAGGGCGGCGATTACACTCTTCCCCGCAAGTTTGTTAAATGTATTGACCGCTTCCGTGGTTCCCGAGGTTAAAACTTCCATTCCCATCGACCTTAGTTCATCAACAAGTTCCCGGGGGACAGACATCAGCCCCGAAAAACCCTGGCCGATGACAAGGACACCGGGTTTTTCTTTTACAGCATCGACGAGATCTTCCATCCTGAGCAGATGCCCTTCCTTCCGCCACCATGGAGAGAAGACCCTGTCCGGAAAGATGATGACGTCCCTGGAATATGTCTTTCCGTTAATTACGATTTTTCCGAAGGAGTAGTAATCTATTTTCATAACTTGTGTCGATAAATTTATGCTTCTTCAAAGCGCGCGAGTATTTCCGATTTCCCGGCATTTGTGAGGTCTGAAGGAATATTCCTGGATAATTTTGCTTTTACCGCAGGGTCCAGGTATTCAAGGATCTGTCTGTTAATCTTTTTGCCGGCAGCCATGTACCACTTTTTGCACGCGCTTCCGGCTATTAACTTATTGATATTTTTTGCAAGGACCTTTATCGCCCTTTTTTTATTTTCCAGTTCAAGGTTGTGCGGTTCTCCATATCCCTTGACTCCGGTTTTCCCGCCGCCGAGGCCGAATTTCCCGGCACTGTCACTCAGTATTTCCCCTAATTTGCCATGCGCTTCAGGGTTATCGAACTCCTTAATAATTTCTATCCTGGCGCTTTCCATAGGGTTTTTAAAAATTCTGTAAGCCCTGAAATAGCCTGAATCAGCGACAATAATAATTTTGTCCATGATTTCCTCCGCTGATTTTGGGATTTTTGTGATCTGCACCTCTCTACTTTTAATTTTAACGGTTTTATTTTCTTTATGCAATAAGTTATCGAACACATAATTATTATTGCATGTTTAAAGGCTGAATGATAAAATTAAAATACAGGTCGAAAATAGCCTCAAAAATATGATCTTATTGCCGGGAAGGGGCTGGAAAGGTTTTAGAGCGTGTCATAATTCTGTTTTTTCGGTATTCCGCATTTATTGATTTTGAGTATTTCGGACATCGATGAGACTACATTAATTCATAAAAAAAAGGTATGGTATATCAGCGGGACAGGCACCTGTTTTTCATAAAGGGAAAAATTTTCTATAATTGGAACATGGATTGAATAATGGTTGAAAAAAGTGTTCAGAAGCGGGTAAGACAATCTATTATTATTTATTCGGCGCTGGCTATTCTTGCCATTGGATTGATCGTTTCTCTGGTAAGCATTCTTCCACTATACGCCCGCCTCAAAGAGGGCCTGCAAAACAACTTGAGTTATGCAGTGCAAATCGAAGCGATGGCAGTTGATGAGTACCTGTCCCGAGCAAAAGATATAGCCCTGCAGATAACAAGCCGAACCCAGATTAGAAAAAAGTTGGAGGCATACAACAGGGGTGAGGTTAGTCTGAAGGAACTGGTGAAATACACCCGGGGCAAACTGTCTGATGCCATGAAATTATCCGACGAGGTGGTGGGAATCACCCGTCTTGGTCCGACGGATAAACTTCTGGTTGAAGTCGGCCTGCCGTTGCCGGGAAGGGATCTGTGGCCGATCCCCCCTGTTAACAGCAGAGATGTGGTTATCCATGGGCCGGTTTCTACTGGAAAAAAATCTTATCTTCTGGTGGGAGTTCATATTATTGGTGAAAAAAACGTCCAGGCGGGAACCGACATCATCGTGTTCAGTATCGACCGGTTGCGGCATATTGTGGAAGACTACCCCGGGCTGGGGAAAACGGGGGAAACCATCATAGGTGTTCCCCGGGGGAAGAGGATAGAACTGTTTTTTCCATTAAGAAAGAGCGGGAGTGGTGCTGTCAAAACCATTCCACGAGACTCCTGTCTCGGATTTGCGATAGAAAAATCGTTCCAAAAGAAGACCGCGATTACAATATCAAAAAATAAGGATGGCAATTCGGTGATCACGGCTTATTGTCCTGTCAAGGGCGCTCAATGGGGTATCGCCGTCAAGATGGATGCAGAGGAACTTTATTCTCCCGTTAACCGTCAGATTATCCTGATATCCAGTATCATTATTGCCCTGATATTATTCGGTACGTTTGGCATAGTGTTGCTCCTGCGTCCTCTTACAGGCGCCCTGCAGAAGGAGCTGACCGAGCGCGAGCAGGCGGAAGATGCCCTGAGAAAAAGCGAGACACAATATCGCGGCATCTTTAATTCTGCCAGTGATGCATTTTTGATAATGAATCTCAGGGGTAAGATTGTAGAAGCCAATCCTCAAGCATCCAAAATGTATGGTTATTCTCATGAAGAGTTGATAGGCCTTCATGCCGGGAAATTAATCCACCCTGATTATCAGCACATTTTTGAACAATTCAAGGAAGATCTTCAGACCAGTGGTGAATTTTATGCTGAATCAATCAATATTCATAAGGATGGCAGCCCGATTGATGTTGAGATTAGAGGGACCGTATTTGATTTTAAGGGCAAAAAACATTTATTGGCCATCTCAAGAGACATCACTGGGCGCAATCAGGCCGAAGAGGAGAAGCGAAGACTCCAGCACCAGCTCCTTCAATCCCGGAAGATGGAGTCCGTCGGGCGGCTGGCAGGCGGCATTTCCCATGATTTCAATAACTTGCTGTCCGCTATTATCGGCTATAGCGAAATGGCCATGGAGGAACTGCCGCATAATCATCCCGTAAGGGAGAAGATCAAGATCATCAGTGAAGCTGGTGAGAAAGCGACAGCGCTTACACGGCAGCTTCTTGCCTTCAGCCGCAAGCAGGTGCTTGAACTAAAGGCAGTTAACCTTAACACTATTGTCCGGAATATGGACAGGATGCTCTCCGTTGTTGTCGGCGAGGATGTGCTGCTGGAACTGCATATCAAATCTCCGGTCAGAAATGTGATTGCCGACCCCGGCCAGATTGATCAGATCTTGATGAACCTGGTGGTAAATGCCCGGGATGCCATGCCCTGCGGCGGCAGCCTGATAATAGAGACAGCAGATGCCGATCTGGATGAGGAATATGCAAAGAGTCACGAAGGGGCAAGGCCCGGCTCTTACGTGATGCTGTCGCTAACCGATACAGGAGAGGGCATGAGCAGGGAAGTACAGGAGAGAATCTTTGAGCCGTTCTTCACAACAAAGGGGCTGGGAAAAGGTACCGGTTTGGGGCTGGCAACTGTCTATGGTATCGTCAAGCAGCATAATGGATATATATGGGTTTACAGTGAGCCCGGTAAGGGGACAATGTTTAAGATTTACCTGCCGGTTGCCGGGGGTGAGGTGGAGGAAGCAGGTGAAAAGGAGTGCCCGGTGGTAGTACGAGGAACCGAGACAGTGCTGGTGGTGGATGATGAACCCACTATCCGCAAGCTGATTGCGGATACACTTCAGCCATTGGGGTACCGGCTTCTGGAGGCCTCCTGCGGTGGGGAGGCATTACAGACCGGCGATACCTTTGAGGGGAAGATCGATCTCTTACTGACCGATGTGATCATGCCGGGGATGAATGGCCATGAACTGGCTGATGCGCTGAAGATAAAGCGGCCGGAAATAGATGTGATTTTTATGTCGGGATACCCTGACGATGTCATCACTTATCACGGCGTGCTGAAGCGGGGAGAGACTTTTATTCAGAAGCCCCTGACTCCCAGGCGCCTGGCACTCAAGATCCGTGAGGTACTGGATAGGAAGTAGCAGTACACATACTGTTCGCGGGAATGACAATCTTGGGGGCGGTCTAAAGAACTGTTAGCCCCGGGTAGTATAGAAAGCATTACAAAAAATATGATCACGCTCAACTCGGGAGGGCATATAACGATTTTTTATGCCTTTATCATGCAGGATGTATCAGGATTTACAATGATATATAATAAAATTGTTTATTGACCCTTCCCCGGGGAATTATTATAGGGTCCGTGTCATGGAGAGAAAAGAAAAACGAGGTGACGTATGGCTGGAGAAAAAGACCTTATACCCATTTGTTCATGGTGTAAAAAGATAAGGCTGGAAGAAGACCGGTGGGAGGGGATCGACCAGTATCTCACAGATATAGGGTTTGGGGTTTTTACGCACAGCATGTGTCCCGACTGCGCTGAAAAGATATTCGAAAAGAGGATATATCTCGAAAGTTACCAGAATATATGCAAGGCGATAAGCCCGAGCCTTTCACTCGAGGAGGTACTCGACCTTATAGTTACGAATGCCGTCAATGTCATGAATGTCAAGGCGAGTATGGTTCGGCTCCTGAACAAATTAACAAACAAGCTGGAAGTGGCGGCATACCACGGCCTGAGCGAAGAATATGTAAACAAGGGCCCGGTCGATTCCGATGCAAGCGTTGATGATGCGCTTTCCGGCAAGGCGGTTTCCATATATGATATCCAGTCGGATCCGGGGGCGCCTTACAGGGAAGAGGCGGTCAGGGAAGGGATCCGGAGTATCCTGTCGGTCCCGTTAAGGATTCACGATGAAGTGATAGGGGTTCTCAGGATGTATACGATAGAGCCGGTAAAATATACCGGTGATGACCTGAAGTTCATTACGGCCATCGCAGAGCAGGCGGCCATTGCGATCAACAATGCGAGGCTGTTTGAGAGAACCGTATCAAGAGAGAAGGAGTATCTCAGGGTATTTCAGGAGGTAACAAGGGCTGTCAGTTCCACACTGAACCTCGAAGAAGTGCTTGACCTTATAGTCACAAAACTTCCGGATGTTATGGGTCTGAAGGCCGCAACAATCAGGCTGCTTGATGAGACCGGTAAAAAACTTAAGCTTGTGGCTGCCCATGGTTTGTCGGAAGAATACCTTGGTCGCGGCCCTGTAGATTCCGAGGCGAATGTGAAGGAAGCCTTACAGCTCAAACCCGTTGCCATTCATGATGTAGCAAACGATGACAGGGTAAATTACCGTAAGGAAGCCGTCCGCGAAGGTATCAAAAGCATGCTGACGCTTCCAATTATTGCGCGCGGGAATCTAATAGGGATAATGAGGCTCCTTACCGATAAACCCAGACACTTTACAGATGAAGAGATAAGATTTACCACGTCGCTTGCCGAGGTGTGCGGGACGGCGATAGACAATGCCACGCTTTATAAGGAATTAATATCGAAGAATATCAGTCAAAAAGACTGCTGAGGGCATTTGCCTTTTCTTCGAGCCCTTTCAGATCCGCCTGGGTCTTCTCCGTGCTGTGGAGTTCATCTGCAATATTCAGAGCCGCAAGGATCGATGCCTTCAATGGAGAGGTATTCGGTGCGGCATGGAGGACCTCTTTCATTTTAGAGTCGACATAACCGGCAAGCTCCCGGATATAATCTTCTTCGGCGTCACCCTTGATGGTATACCTCTGCCCGAGTATGACTACCTCAATGCTTCCCATACCTAAATCTCCAATGATTCAAGTTCTCCCAGCAATTCCTCTACCTGGCCGCGTATGGAATCCTTGTCGGTTGAAAGGTGTGATATTTCTTCGTCCTTCCGGTTTACAATATCTTCGAGTTCCTGCAGCCGCTGCTTCAACCTGCTGTTTTCATCCTTGAGCATTTTAACCTTTTCGATGGCCGATGCTATTTTATCCTCGAGATTTTTCACTTTTTCCACAGGGGAGACCTCCTTTTGTACAGTGTCGGAAGAGTGGACATCAAACAGATTGCGATGTTCCATGTCTTTAAGATACCAAAATGAAGTATCGGTTGTCCATATGTCCTTCATGGATATTTACAAAAAAAAGGAAAAGTGCAATAACCCGGGTTCTGAAGCAGGATTAAAGCGGATATGAAGAAAAGCACAATAAGGTTTGTTTTTACACGAAGGCTTCATCCCCCTCCCTTTATGCCTTTTGAGTTGTTTACCGGGTATTGAGCCTGAGAACTCAGTTTGGGTATATAGAAACTCCAGGTCTTTATGCAAAGAGTTTGATACAAACTGTTATAATAACCGGCAATGCATGCAGAGGCAAAAAGTGTTTTCAGAAAACACCAGCGTAACTTCTTCTTCAAATCACTCATTCTTGCATTCAAATATGCATCAAAAATACTTCCAAGGTGGTTCATGAGATTTACCGCCATTTTCTTTTCTCTTATTTTCATCTGTTTCAATGTGGCGAATTACAGGTCGGTTCGTGTAAATATGAGGATAATATTCCCGGACAAAGGCAGTTTTTACACCTCGTTCCTGGCGTTCCGGACGTTTCTGAAATACGCCTGGTATCTTATTGACCTTTTCTATTTGAGTCATGGAAAGGACAGGATAAAATCATTCAGGATCAATACCGTCGGCGAGGAAAACATGAACGAAGCTATTGGCTCCGGACACGGCATTATACTGCTTACACTCCATATGGGAAACTGGGAGATAGGGGGCATTAAGCTCGCAAAGACAGGCATTACACCTACGATCGTTTACTTTCCGGACAGTCAGGACATAATAGAAAGCCAGAGAAACCGGTTCAGGAGTATTTGCAATATCAGACACGTTGAACTCGGGGCGGGCAGATTCAGTTCCATCAAGCTTCTCCGTATTCTTCAGGAAGGGGGTGCGGTCGCCATACAGGGAGACAGGCTGCAGTACGACAGGGGCATTGAGATGGAAATGTTCGGACACAAGGCTCGGTTTCCCAAGGGCCCGATAATGCTTGCATCCGCTGCTGACGCCGTTATACTCCCGGCCTTTGTGATAATGGAGGGTTATAATATCTACAATATTTATATTGAAAAACCGATTAGTATAAAAGTATACTCTAACAGGGCCGAGACGCTTGGCAGGAACCTCAGTGATATCATCCCTATATTTGAAAAATATATAAGAAAATATCCCGACCAGTGGTATACATTCATGCCCTTCTGGTTAAAAGACAAAAAGGAAACCGGTAATGAAACTTAAACTGATCTTCCCTGAATGGGGGCATTTCCCCCTGATATACAGAAGATACATACCTGTGCTGGGTATGGCCACAATTGCCGCACTTACACCGGACGACTGGGAAATATCCTTTGTGGATGAACGCATAGAACCCCTCAAAATTGAAGATGATGCGGACCTTGTGGGAATATCACTGATGACCCCCCAGGCGAACAGGGCATATGAGATAGCCGATCGATACAGGGCACTGGGCATACCCGTTATCCTCGGAGGAGTCCATGTCTCTCTTGCTCCTGATGATGCAATAAAACATGCAGATGCCATTGTCATAGGCGAGGCCGAAGGCATCTGGGAAAGGGTTATTGAGGACTTCATCAGCATGAATCTGAAAAAGATATATAAATGCAAAAATCCGCCGATCGAGGTCCCTTTCCCAAGATGGGATATTATCTGTAATGGCAAGGGGTATATGCCGATAAACTCGATCCAGGTATCAAGGGGATGCCCGATTAACTGCGACATGTGTTCGGTCCCCCAGACTTTTGGCACCACTTTCAGGATGCGCAGTATTGATACCCTCATTGCCGAGATAGAAAAGCTTGACAGATACGTTTTCATAGTAAATGATAATCTGCATCTCGCAAAACGGAGGACAAGGCCCTTCTTTAATGCATTGGAAAATAGCACGAAAGAGTGGGTCGGCCTGGCGCCGCTCATGATTGCCGAAGACATGGATTTCCTCAGGCTGATAAGAAAGAGCAACTGCTGGGCCATGTATGTAGACCTGAGCCCCTGGATATCCGCAAGCCTTAACGAGGTCATCGACGGAGTCCAGGCAAAAAAGGCAGGGGATTACATTAAGAGAATCCACGACAATGATATCAAGATAATCGCTTCTTTCGTATTCGGGTTTGATCACGACGAAAAGGATATTTTTGAAAGAACAGTAGAATTTGCAAAAAAACATGAACTGGAGGAAGCGGAGTTCCATATCCTTACTCCATACCCTAACAGCAGACTCTATGACAGGCTGAACTCCCAGGAACGGCTTCTGACAAATGACTTTTCCGAATACACCACATCGAAGGTTGTTTTCAGGCCGACATGCATGACACCGGATGAACTTTACGAGGGTTATACGGATGCATGGAAATCATTTTATCCGGCCGAATATGAAGACTCGGACAAAGGTCCCGTAGTAAAGACAATGGCATGCTTCCCCCTGAAGAAGGGAGAAATGTTAGAATATGACGCTGGCGCATGGACCAGCGCTGTATTGAAAGAAAAAGGAGCTGTCAAGTAATTGTATAAAAAATACAAACCGGTCATCCTGTCCCGGATAATATATGGGCTATTTCAGCTTATGTCCTCCAGTTCGCCGGCCATGCTTATTCACTATTCACGGCTTGCAGAACTTGCAACAACAAGACCACACTACAAACGAGCCATCAGGAGAATCAGGGAAATGTGGCTGAATGGACATCCGAGCCTGGGGGCCACGATGAAGATTCTCAAAAAAACCTCAAGTAAACACAAGAAGAAGATTGTAAAGAATTTCATTATTAATCAGCTGCTGGTGGGAAGCACCCGGAGAAAACTCTTTTCAGAACAGGAAGGGGGTTTTTATCCGCCCGGCCTTCTCGTGATAAGTCCTTCGATGAAATGCAATCTTAACTGTTTCGGATGCTATGCAGGCAAATACAGCAAGGATGAAGACCTGCCCTTTGAGGTCATTGACCGGATATTGAATGAAGCCAAGGAGATGGGCATTTATTTTATAGTGATTTCCGGCGGCGAGCCTTTTTTCCGGAAAGATATTTTTGATATTTTTGAAAAACATAGTGATATGGCCTTTCACGTTTTTACTCACGGGGGCCTGCTCAATGAAGAAAGGGTCGACAGACTCGCCGGACTCGGGAATGTATTACCGGCCATCAGCGTAGAGGGATTCAGGAAAGAAACAAATGCAAGAAGGGGAACGGGCCACTACGAAAAAGTCCTGAACGCGATGAAGCTCCTCAAAGAAGCCGGCGTACTGTTTGCATACTCGGCAACTGTAACAAATAATAATGCAGAGTTACTCGTATCCGACGAATTCGTGGATTTCTGGATGGATCAGGGTTGCACCGTAGGATGGTATTTTCTTTACACCCCCGTCGGAAGGGATACGGCATGGGAACTCGTACCTACACCGGAGCAGCGGGATATGCTCCGGCAGAGAGTGGAATACCTCAGATCAACAAAAAAGATGTTTTTCGGTGATTTCTGGAATGATGGGCCCGTGGTGGGAGGATGCATCGCCGGCGGCAGAAAGTATCTGCACATCAATTCCAAGGGCGATGTCGAGCCGTGTGTGTTCTGTCATTTCGCCATGCATAATATCAAAGACACCTCGCTCAGGGAAGCCGTGACATCCCCGATGTTCAGGAAGATACGAGAAAATCAGATGTCAAACAAGAATCTCCTTCAGCCATGCATGATAGTCGACCATCCCGAACAGTACAGGGAAGTATGCAACATGCCGGGCGTAAAGTTTACACATGAAGGAGCGGAAAATATAATAACTTCATTTGCCCCACTGATTGACAGATACGCTTCTGAATGGGGCTTGCTCGCAGAAAAAGCATGGAATGAAAAAAACGGCAAGATTAGCTGTTAGTATTGCCCTCATTTCATTTGTTCTCTTTTCATGTGCAAAGAAAGAGACCGTTAGACCGGAGGCATGGTCACCTGCAACTCCTTCCGAACTCATCGACAGAATAACATACGATAATATCGATACCCTGAGCGGAACCGCCAGTATCAGGATATTCAATGATGGGGAATATGCTGCATATCTTACGGGCGCTGTGAATTACAAAAGACCCGCTTCACTGTCCATGTCCGTCTTCGGACCTTTCGGCATCACCGTAATGAAGATATTGCTGGCAGAAGGTGTTTTTGAAATATATATTCCAAACAAAGATACGCTTTATACTGCCCGCCTGAATATCCATTTTCTGCTGCCGACCAAAAAACAATTGCGTTCTTACAGGGCCGACGTGGCGGAAAGGGCAGATGATTATATGTTAAATATTTACCCCCCCCCCAATAACTCTTCATCTCCAGACTCGATATATTACTTCAATAAGAGAACACTCAAAAACTACAGGATAGAAAAATATAACGATGGGAAACTCATCTTTGCCATTGATATAGAAGAGACGGATAACGAAAATCTGCCGACGGAGTTTTCGGTTACAGCAGGGAAGAGCCGTTTCGAAATCAATGCGGATAACCTCTCCATAAACACGGAACTGCCGTCCGCTGCTTTTAAACACATGGAGGCCTCAAGGACACTGCCGCTTCAGGAGTTCCTCAGCGCCCTGGCCCCAAACCGGTAACTCAGGTTTAACGCATAGTAATAAGGAATATTTTTAACAACCCCCGGGGTCCTTCTGATAATTGAAGATATGGAATACGTTTTCCTGTATGCATCGTCTGTATATCTCTTGAAGTCATCAATGGAAAAATTTTTAGGCTGGTAAACAATATTGTATCTGTCGTATTTCGACCAGTCCCTGTGCAACAGCCTGCCTTCTTCATCCATTTTTCTGAAGAGACGCGTCCCTGGAAATGGAGTCAACTTGCAGTAATTGCTCACCTCAAGTCTGTTTCTGAGGACAAAATCAACCGTAGAGTGAAATGTGTCCAGGTCATCCGCATCAAAACCGAAAACAAATGATCCATTGACGCCGATGCCATAACTTCTGATGACACTTATCGCTTCTTCATATTCTCTGGCCGTTCTGAGTTTTTTTATATCCGTTCTGTTACCGTATGTTATACTCTCAAACCCTATCAGCAAACCTGCGCAGCCGCTCTCCGATGCAAGCCTCAGAAGTGTTGCATCTTTTGCGATATCTATGCTCGACTGCGCCACCCACATCTTGCCAAGACCCCTGAGAGCACTGAACAGCTCCCTTGAATAATCAGGCTTACACACAATATTGTCATCAACAAAGACCAGCATCTTTCCGGGATACTCCCTTACCTCTTCGACGACCTTCTCAACCGGTCTTAATCGGAATTTTACGCCAAAGAACTGGGTGGAAGAGCAGAAGCTGCAGCCATAGGGACAGCCGCGGGATGCCTGGATTGTGCGCGGGAGATAGTATTTCTTTGTGTTCAGCAGATCCCACCTGGGCCGGGGTATGGTCTCTGGGGCAGGTTTATCATCCGATCTATATTTCTCTTTCAGTCGATTGTTAATGAAATCATCAATGACGCCTTCCCATTTATTTTCCGCCTCTCCGATTACCACACTGTCGGCATGCAGAAGGGCCTCGTCCGGCATTACGGAAGGGTGAATCCCACCCATTACTATCCTGGCGCCCGCCCTTCTGAACCTGTCCGCCACCTCATATGAATGAAAGGCATCTGCCGTATTCACACTCAGCGCCACCAGATCGGCCGGATAATCAAAATCTATATCATCAACAAGTTCATCCGTGACCTTTATATTTATGCCTGCCGGAGTGAGGGCGGCAAGGATTGCAAGCGCCATCGGCGGAAGTGTAAATGTCGCCCTCTTTTTTCTCCAGATATCCTCTTTCCTGCGAGGGGCAATAACATGGAGATTCATAAATTCAGTAAAGCTTCTTTATGAATCTGGCTATATCCTTAGCCATATTCACCCCGTCGGCCTTAAATATGGTATGATAACCCGCCCCGCTGAAAGGTGAATGCCTGCTTTGTATAAATCTTGCAAGCCTCGTTTTGTGGGCTGCGTCAATCAGTTCTCCATCAACGCTGAGAGTAGAAGAGCCCGCCCCAAAACCCACGAACCATCTTAAAGCCCTGCTGCCGGATGTTATTTTAGTAAACCTGCCCTTAAGAACTACGGCATGCCTGTAAGTCTTTTTAGCCTTCTTTACCCTTATTACCTTCTTAAACACCTTCCATGATTTCAGATAGGCCGCCACCTTGTCCGGGACATATGAGCCCAGTTTTTTTACCGCTACCTTAAAATCAGGATCTTTTATCTCATCGACTTTCTGGATCTCTGCGTTTTCAAAGGAAAAATCCGGTATCACAATCGTGCTGTATTTCCTGCTTAGCGGTTCTTTGACAAAAACCCTTTCACTCTTAAGTATCCTTCTTCCCTTCGTTGCATTATCTTTTGGTTTAACCCCCGATCTTCCACCGCAGGAAATGATAAACACCGAAACCAAAAGCAACATAAATACTTTTTTCATGGCCTACTTTCCTCCTGTCCAAGTTTTTTATATACGCCCTTTATAGCAATGCTCCCGCCCCCGAAGGCGCTGTACTTAAACAGCACACCCTCAAAAGAGAGCCTGTCATGGATATATAGTTCCGATATTGCATCCTGTTTTGTGTATATTACAACATTGTAGCCCTTCCGGGGTTTAGTTGCAGAAGTCAGGATTGTAACACTAATCCTGCTTCTGCCCCCGAGTACATTCACGACTTTCCCTTTACCCCTTACCTTCCGGCCTTTTATCGACCTGAAGTACTTCTTGATTCTCGCCCTGGTATTTACGGCAGGGTCCAGCTGCCTGATTACAGTGTTTACATCAAGTGCAGGAGCAGAGCCCGCAAATACGGCATCTGCGGATACAGTACTGATCGCCGCAAAGATAAAAATTGCAGCCAAGACAAATCCCTTCTTATACTTTGACATAATCCACCTCCCGGGATAAAAAAGATTCCCCAATAATTTACAGGATATGTCTTAAAACTATCCTGCTTATCCTGTAGAAGTCCTTCACCGGCCTGAAATGGCTGCTGTAGTTTGCCTGATATATCGTCCGTATGGGAATACTGTATATACCGAACCCTCCCCTTGAGGCCCTGATAAGCATCTCGGCCTCCATCTCAAACCCGTCCGAATCACATCTGACCTTCTCGATCACTTTCCTCGAATATAACCTGAATCCGGATTGGGTATCAGGGATATGCCTTCTTGCAGCAATAGAAATAAACAGCTCCCCGATCCTGTTCGGGATTGCCCTGTAAAGAGGCATACTCTCTCTTTCAATCGACCGGTTACCGATTATTACAGCATCAGATTTTATTTTCTCAAAACATTCTATAAATCGCAGTATCTCGGCAGGGTCGTGCTGGCCGTCTGCATCGAGTGTTATAACGGCGGAGTACTCCCTTTCAAGCAGCCAACCGAAGCCGGTCTTAATTGCAGCGCCCTTGCCGAGGTTGCTCTCATGATTCAATACAACACATCCGGCCTGCCCGGCAATTTCTCCCGTATCATCATCTGAGCCGTCATTTACAACTATAACATTCTTATAACACCTGTGTACTTCTTCTATCACCTTGCCGATAGACTCTTCCTCATTGAAGGCCGGCATTAATATCCAGATGTCTGATCTCATAGACTTAAAGAGCGTTTTACTCCCTGCCGCCGGTTAACTGCCTGTTCATAAAAACCGGAATAAGCACAAGACTGAAGATGAGTGTCAATATACATCCTATGGTAACCGCAAGTCCCATCTCCGAAAGTCCCCTGTAAGAGGAAAAATAGATGCTGCCGAAACCTGCTATCGTCGTAAATGCCGCTATTGAAACGGCCCTTCCGGTACCCCTGATAATTGCATTAATATCACTGTCCCTGAGGATATGGTGGATAAGATGAATGGAATAATCCGTGCCTATCCCGAAAAGCATCACCGCGACAAGTGCGTTCATGATATGGATCTTGATTCCAAGCAGATTCATGATAGCCCCGGTAACGAGTATGGCAACCATAACCGGTATCTGGGCATATAACACATATTTTACATTCCTGAAACTTGCAAACAGGATAATATTTACGAGGATCATGCCCACAAGGGTAATAATCCCGGCATTGTCCCTGAGCATGCCCGAGAGTTCATCCCTCACCAGCTTCGGACCGGTAACATCATATCCCGGCACTATATCCCTGACGTCTTTTTTATCATTCACCATAACGACAAACCTGTACCCGCCGTTAACCTTCCTGAAAAACCTCTGCAGAAAATTTCCCATCCCCGTCCCCTGAAAATCTTCAAGCGAAACCGGCCTGTCTACGGAGAAATATTTTTCGATGTTTTTCTCCATGATATGAATATGATCATCTGAAAACCCAAGCCTCTCAGCCGTGGTCCCGAAATCCTTCAGCAAACGCCGGACATTTACAGACCTTATCCTCCTGATGTTCCGTAACTGCTGCGCAGCATCCGGAATAAAGGAAGCAATGGAAACCGTATTGTATATGCCCTTTTCCTCCAGTTTGTGTACTATGTGATTCGAGTCCTTGATAACGTCTTCCATATCAGGCACAATACCTGAGATAAAGGAACCGCCTCTCCTGATATCCAGCGACTGGAACAGTTCTCTCGCCTTGTTGTGTCGGGCTCCGAATCCCCTGAGGTCAGCCGAAAAACCGAGGTCTCTTACACCGTACAGGGATATGAGCGAGAGAATGACCGCAGCAGCCAGAAACTGCTTTTTGTACCTGATTGCGTAAAGAGGCAGCATTTCGAACAGGGTATTTCGTGTAGTTCGAAATGTCACCCCCTTCATAAATGATACAGACAGGGAGAATATCAGCAGAGCACAGATGATGATGCCGGTTCCGGTCAGGAATCCGAGCTGTCTGATACCGCCGAAATCGGACAGGAGCATGGGGTAAAATGTTGCAGCCGTCGTCAATACACCTGTCCATATGGCGCCGGAAGTTTCACTGACCGACCTTTCAATATCCTTACTGTAAAGATATCTGATATACAGGACAATTGCAAGATCAACACCAAGCCCGACAATCATGGCCCCAAACGCCCCGGACACCTCACTCATCGATCCGAATATACAGGCTGATGATCCCGTTGTCAGGACAATTGATGCAGCAACGGGGATGAATGCGTAAAGCATACCCCTTAAAGACCTGAGAAAAAAAACAAAGATCAGGAAAACCCCGATGAACGCCGTAACAATATTCCTGAGTATATCAGACTTCATTATCTCCTGCTCATAATAGGTTATCGCATGACTGCCCGTAATCTGCATCTTTATTGAAGGCGCATTCTTAAAATTTTTCATGAATGAAGCGTTGATCATATCCAGAAGTTTCCGGTCGTAATCAATATCCCTTGCCTCGCCATCCGGTTTTACCACAATAAAGAGCCGCCTCCCCTTATCGGATAGATACAGTCCGCTCGATATATCAAATGGCATATCGGGAGAAGGCATATGCGCAAGCATGCTTTCGGAAAAACCGAGCGGGTCAACTATTGCTGCGCCTCCTGCGGGGAGCAGGAGTCTGTCTTTTATCTTCCTCAGCCTTTTCGTTATATTAACCGGGCTGAGCGATTTGAGTGCATTACTTAGCTGGATGTTATCCATGAACAGGAAGACATTCTTTCTGAGCAGGTCAGAAAAATATTTCTTAACGGAAGGGTCGAGTCTGTACCGGGCATCTCTTACAAGCGGACTGCGGCGGAGATCTCCCGTAAAATTCTCCACTTTAGGGAGATTCTGCATGATATTCCCATCAAGTACAATGTATGTCTCATCCAGGAGCCCGAAATCCTTTATGAGGTCAAGATAAAGGCGCGTTCTGGCTGCATCTGCAGGGATAAGACTGAGCAGATTGGCATTAAATCCGCTCTTCAATATTACAAAGACGGACAGAAGACAGAGCAGTACAATAATAATTCTTACTGCAATTGAATTCTTACCTGATAGCCTGGCAAGCAGAACCGAAAACTCAGCCATGACAACAGGCCGGCATCTCTCTCAGTTTCTGTTTCAGTACTTCAGGGACCATCACGCAGTTGCAATGCCATATCACGCCAAAGGAATCGACCTCACAGAACCTGATCTTTTCGTTGCTTTCATGCCAGCGCAAGATATATATCCCCTTTCATCACAGTTTCGTTCCCCACCCTGGCCGATACCCTGAAGATGTACATTCCACCAAAGACCCCCTGCATTACTGATTCGAACTCGACAACATCACCCGGCATCACATTCTTTTCGAAATGGATATTCTTCATTCCCGCCAAGTACCCACCCTCCTCTCTGCCCGATACAATCCCCGACAATTGAGCAGATGCTTCAAGAAGCAATACCTGTGGGAACATATCTCCCCTTCCCGGGTAATCATCACAGGTTACGAGTTTTTCCCCTTTTCCCCTTCGGCCTTTTTCTACATCCAAAACCTTATCCAGCATCACAAAGGGGAACGAGTGGGGTAAGATATTATAAGGTTTGGCCGTACCTTTTTCAAATTCGTTTCTTATATCATTGTCCACTTGACCACCTCCGTTTCATAATCCCTGTCCCCTCCGGTGTAAGTTTGTATAGTTTATACACCGTCAGCTACATATCTGAAAGGCTGCCATGATCTTCTACACAACGATTTTCCTCAGTATAAGAAACCAAACAACCATACGTGATTCTCTTTCCTATGCCTGTTTGAATATTATCCACTAACAGAAAAGAATTTTTCAGATTTATGATATGTGAAAAATCCTTGTTCTTTCCCCCGATCTCAAATATATATTTACCATTTACAATGTCTCCCTCGGATTTCCGGTATTTGCAGGGGTATGGCCTGAGATGGCATAGATTAAATTTGGATTATTAAGATAAATCTTTTCATAATCATTTTTGTAATGGCCCCGGGACTCCCGCTGCCTGTGACTCTCCCATCTATCTTCACAACAGGTACTATCTCAGCGCCTGTGCCGCTCAGGAAGCATTCGTCTGCATTGTAGAGGTCATAACGTGTAAGGGTGGTTTCACAAGTGGTGATACCAAGCGATTCCGCTATTTCCATTACGGTTCTCATTGTTATACCATCAAGTGCACCGTGATAAGATGAAGGAGTGAGCAACTCACCGTCTTTTACAATGAAGATATTGTCTCCTGTACATTCTGCCACAAATCCATCCCTGTTAAGCATTATCGCTTCCAGGCAGCCCGCCTGCCGTGCCTCTATCTTTGCCAGGACATTGTTGAGGTAGTTTAATGACTTCACCCGGGGGTCAAGACAATCCGACGACATTCTTCTTGTTGATGCAGTGATAATCTCTATACCCTTTTTATAATATTCCTCAGGATAAAGATGAATGTCAGCAACGATGATTATCACGGTCGCTCTTTTGCATTGGAACGGGTCAATACCCAGTGGCCCTTCTCCCCTTGTAACAATAAGACGAATATATCCATTGGCTTTTTTATTAATTTCCACAGTTCTCAATACTGCATCCTCCATCTCATCCTTGCTCACGGGTATTTTCAGATAAAGGGCCTTTGCACTCTGATATAGCCTTTCAATATGTTCTCTGAGCCGAAATACATTTCCGTTGTAAATCCTTATACCTTCAAAAACTCCGTCACCATAAAGAAGCCCATGGTCAAAGACCGGGATACGTGCATCTGCCCTGCTGTAATATTTCCCATCTATATATATCTTCATATTGCCTCCCTGTCTCTGAATATATCCCTTAATTCTTCGTATCTGTCTCCAAAACGATCTTTGAGGGTTCTGTCAAAGCGTCTTACGATCTTCATCATATAGATATCGTGTTTTATATAATCTTCAGCCATGGTAACAAATCCTCTGTTCAGGCTCCATGCCCCCTCCACCCTGCCATCTTTGAATATTGTTCCCATCAGCACCGCTTTTGAATCAGCCACAACCACAAGCCCTCTGCCGCCCTTTTCAGCATAGATGGTATCTTCTATTGGATGCTGAAAGACCTGTCCAATTATTACTTCCGGTGTTCCGAAATGGATTACTGCAATCCTCACTTTTCTGCTTTTCGCTTTTTCAAGAATTTTTTCAAGGCGTCCCATCTCGTCTTCCCATACAGAGATGAGAAGGGTCTTTTTTGCCTCAAGAATCATTCTCCCTGCCTTGTCTATAAGATATCCGTAATCTTTGATATTCCATATATACGAGAGGTCTGCTACATTCCCAACAGAGGCAAGGTTTTCCTTGAGAGCGGCCAATGTCGTCTCTACCCTGCTTCTGTGGCTCTCTATGAATTCATCCGGCTCCATGGGGATATATCTCTTTGTGCCATTCTCATCGACGGGAAAGGCAATCCCCTTTTCAGAGAGCCTTGAGAGGATTTCATATATCTTGGATGTAGGTATACCGGAGGCCCTCGCAAGTCCGTAGGCTGTAGCGGGACTCTTTCCAAGAAGAGCAGCATATGCCCTGGCCTCATACTCTGAAAGGCCGATATCCATGAGCTTGTCGATAATATTCACTACCATGGTAGTTAATATTATAAGAAAACAGATTCTATGTCAAGAGTTTTTTAAAATATCAAAAATCAGAAGAGTTTAAACCACTCGAACACGAAGCTCACGCTTACTTCAGAGAATATAAATGTAAAACTTTTTCATGTCTTTTTCCTGATTCCTGTACCGAAAATCGTATTCGGAACGACAATGACGACTTATTTTCTTTCTCCTTCATGGTTTTCAACTATTTTGGAGAAGAACCAAATATTTTTTTATTATGGGCTCCTGACGGCAGGGAGTGTATGCAACGGTGCGAAAAACTTTGCACGGCTGCAAAAATCCAGGTTGGTATTATCTTTTAAAATCAGAGAGTTGTATCTTGGCACGCATTCTGCTTCATAAAGGGCAAGAACGTGGAAAGGAGGAAAGAGAGATGAGAGAAAGAATATCACAGAAAATGACTTATCTGGGAGCAGGGACGGGATTGGTACTCTTTGCTATCTATGGCTTATTGCCCGGATCTTTCCTTGGAGGAGTAGCGGGTTTGGGTTTGGCAGGAATTATATTCGGTACTCCGGTGGAACCGGGAATTATTTCGAGAATCCTTGTAGCTGTGTCGATGCTCACCGGGGTCATGGTATCCGGATTTCTCTTTGTTGCAAGTACTTCTGTTGCCGGTTGGCTTATCGGGACTGTCATGGATGCAATGGTGGGTGCAAGAAAAGTAATGGAAACCGTCAGGTTTCGTTAGTTAAGCAGTAAAATAACTGAAAGGAGAAAAGAAAATGACTGAAGAAAGAATGAAAACTCTGAGAACAGGAAGGAAAATAGGAGCGCTTTCAGGGGGGATTGTATTTGTGGTGTTCGGGATTGTGCCGGGGTTCTATTTTGGAAGCGCTGCTACTGTTATTTTACTCTCGCAGCTTGCCGGCGGACCATTGGAGCCCGGTATTATGGTAAGGATGCTTCTTGTTGTGGGTACAATGCTTGGTCTTTTCTGCGTAGCAGCCGTAAGTATCGTTGCAGGTTCGGTTGTGGGTACGGCTCTTGCCTATGTGGCTGACATTATCAGATTGCCGGCAAAAGAGGGCGGCAAAGAAGCATCTGTGCCGGTCAAATAGGAAAACCTCTTTTGAAGAAGCCCTGATATGTGTTTATACCAGGGCTTTTTATATGAGTACCAATGCTGATCTGGACTTTGATAGCAGAAAAAAGTGAGATTGTCAGGCTATCTCGACGAGTTCAATTTCAAATGTAAGATCTTTTCCTGATAGAGGATGATTTGCATCAAGCACTATATTTTCGTCGTTAACACCTGTGATAACCATGTTTATGGAACTGCCATCCTGCTGTGGTATCTGTACCGCAAGCCCGGGTTCGGGTTTTATATTATCCGGAACCTTTGTTCTTTCCACCGTAATCATGAGGTCATCCTTTCGCTGTCCATAAGCTTCTCCGGCAGGAACATTTACTGTCTTTTTTTCTCCCTTTTCCATCCCTATTACAGCATTTTCAAAGCCGGGAATCAATTGACCTTTTCCCAGCATGAATTGGAGAGGCTCACGGCCTACAGAAGAATCAAAGACGGATCCGCCATCGAGTTTACCTGTATAATGAACCTTTACTGTATCTCCATTGCCTGCAGTTGACATAATAATATCTCCTTTCATATTAAATGGATAGCAGGTGTATTCCCCGTGGCCTTATCACGGGTTGAAGTGAACGAATATAATAATAAAATCTTCACTGCATCATTAGATTCACGGTGACAGAGCCACCGGGAAGATCAATTTCTCATGTGGAATACAATGGAATGCTACAGATGTTTCATTATAGCACACGCTATGCTCAAAAACTTCCATAGTGTTGAACCTGATGTCCGGATGCGGTGAAAATCCGCATGTCCGGCCCGCCGGTTCTCAGGTTTTTTTCTCTCGTTAGTGTCCGTCCATAAACTGCCGTTTCTTGTTTCTGTCATGCTCGAAGTCTTTAATCGGGCATCCGGAACTTATAGAAAAGAATAGATTCCGGCTTAAGGACTGCCGGAATGACAGATAGAGAGACTGACTTTATGGACAGACTCTCGTTATGAATCCGGCCTTTTCAAAGGGGATGTAATAATGAGTTTGTGAAGGTTGCCGTGACCCTGGAAATCATGACAGGGCTGAAAAAATCGGGGGAACTCCCGGTTCCCTGACCCTTGACACCAGGAGTGTCATCGTTATAACATGATTTGTTTGAAATGTACAGGGCGGGTGATGGCTGTATAAGCATGCATAATGCCCGATTGGTTTGCCGAAATTATAGATAAATTCTTCCATGATTGCCGGCCATCATTCCACCCGGGGATATTTGTAATTAAAGAGCATCGGATGGAGATTAATTTTTACCATCGGAGCGTGTAATGATACGTATAGAAAACCTGACGAAGTACTACGGTGATGTCTGTGCAGTTGATGATATCAGTCTTGATATCAATGAGGGTGAGATCCTCGGCCTTCTCGGACCGAACGGCGCCGGCAAGACGACAACTCTCCGCATCCTTACCTGTTACATGACACCCACATCGGGCAATATCCATGTAAAGGATCTTAATATTCATAACAACTCCCTTGAGATAAAAAAGTTTATCGGTTACCTGCCTGAATCGGCCCCACTCTATCCCGACATGATCGTATATGATTATCTCTGTTTTGTTGCGGACATAAGGCAACTGAACGGCGGTCACAGGGAATCGCGCATCAGGGAGCTGGCCGGACTATGCGGCCTTAATGAAGTCATGCACAAATCCATCCATGAGTTGTCCAAGGGCTATAAACAGAGGGTCGGGCTGGCACACGCAATGATGAGCGACCCGGAGATACTGGTGCTGGATGAACCGACATCAGGTCTCGACCCGAACCAGATCGTTGAGATAAGGGAGATTATTAAGGGGATAGGAAAAGAAAAAACGGTTATCCTTTCAACGCATATCCTGACCGAGGCCGAGGCCGCATGCGACAGGGTTGTGATAATAAACCACGGGCGAATAGTTGCGGACGGCACGACAGACGAACTGAAGAAGGATGCAGGCAGCGATTATATAGTCCATATCTCTCTGCAGCATACGGATTTCGATATTATAAGGGATGCATTCCGGTTAATTCCCGGGGTAAAGGAACCAATACAAACGGGTTCAAGGGATGGTATCATCGATTTTTATATTTCATGCAGTACCGGAAAAGATGTCCGCCCGGATATCTACTCGGTTATAAGGGACAATGGCTGGCCTCTTCTTGAATTCCATATGGAAACGAGAACGCTCGAAAATATATTCAGGGAACTGACAAGGGAAAGTTGATATGAATAATGTCGCACATATCCTGAAAAAAGAATTGAAAAGTTACTTCGTGTCGCCTATAGCATACATTGTGATATCCATATTCCTTATATTGGCAGGGTGGTTTTTCTTCACAACGTTTTTCATTTATAACCAGGCGGAGTTGAGGATCTTTTTTGCACTGCTCCCGGTATTATTTTCATTTATTGTTCCGGCGGTTACCATGAGGCTGTTTTCAGAGGAGTTCAATACCGGATCATTTGAATTATTAATGACCATGCCTGTTTCATCCCTCGATATTATCATCGGGAAGTTTCTGGCTGCTACTGTTTTCGTCGCTATCATGCTTTTGCCTACCCTTGCTTACGCGGTAACCATTTCGTTTATCGGAGACCTTGACTGGGGACCCGTAATCGGTGGCTATTTGGGGGCGGTTCTGATGGGAGGCGCATTTTCATCGGTAGGGCTCTTTGCATCATCCCTTACACGGAACCAGATCATTTCACTAATAATCGGGATGGCCATATGTTTTGTCCTTACGCTCATTGACAAGATGCTCTTTTTCCTTCCGGTACCTGTCCTGAATGTATTTCAGTATCTCGGCGCAGATTATCATTTTCAGAATATTGCCAGGGGAATACTCGATTCCCGGGATATTATATACTTCCTGAGTGTCGTTTTCGTCATGCTCTACTGCACGAATCTTGTTATTAAGGAGAAAATATAAGGAGTTGTGGATGAAGAAAGCGGTTAACACAGGCAGATATTATAAATTTATTATGTATATGGCCGTGGTTGTTCTTATTAATATCGCCGGAATAACCATGTTCTTCAGGGCGGACCTGACTGCAAACAAGATTTATTCTCTTTCAAAGGAGAGCAGGGATGTTGTCTCCACCCTTTCCGAACCGCTTACCGTCAAGGTCTTTTTTACAAACGATCTCCCGGCTCCATACAACAATATAGAACGTTATCTCCACGACCTGCTCGATGAGTATGGTATCGCCGGAAACCGTTACTTCAATTACCAGTTCTACAATGTTTCCGGAAAGGAAGATGAGGCGTCGGCCAAAAACCGGGAACTCGCAGGCAGTTACGGAATTCAGCCGGTCCAGATAAAGGTGCTGGAGCAGGACGAAGTCAAATTCAAGAAGGCGCTCATGGGCATAGCACTCATCCATGGTGACATCATCGAGGCCATTCCTACAATTACATCCACTGACGGACTCGAATACAGGATCACGTCTGCCATAAGAAAAATGAATAACAAGATAAGCGCACTTCTTCGCCTGAAGGACAACATCTCTGTGAAACTGTTCCTCTCTTCCTCGTTACAGGCAGTGGCGCCTTATATGAATCTGCCCGGCCTTTCCGGTCTGCCGGGGAAGATTCAAGGAATCGTAAAAAAAATAAATGAAAAGAACTACGGTAAAATATCTTTTTTATATCTTGATCCCAGCACGGACAGGGCAGCAGCAAAAACAGCCGTAAGAGATAAGATATTATCGCTCCAGTGGAGGGCATTTACCGACAGGAAGGGAAACAGGATAAGCGCCGACAAGGGCTATGCAGGCATCGTAGTCGAGCATGGAAAGAAGTCTGAAAGGCTTCAGGTCATCCAGGCATTCCGGCTGCCTCTCTTTGGCACTCAGTATCGCCTTACAGCCATGGATACCCTCGAAAAGTCGATAAATGAAACAATAGAAGACGTCATTAATATAAATGCAGAGATCGGATACCTGGCCGATCATGGAACGGATCCCCTCTCCGGAGGATTCCGGATGCCGGGCCAACCCGGCCCGAAGGCTTCATTGAGCACATTTAACAAGCTCGTTTCCAGGGACTATAGTGTAAGGCCGGTGAATTTAAAGAAGGGGGGCATCCCGGTGGGACTGCCTTTTCTGATGATTGCCGGGCCCAGGGAGAAATTCTCTGATTATGAACTCTACCAGATCGACCAGTTCCTTATGAAGGGAAAGAACCTGGCCATCTTTCTGGATCCGTTCCGGGAAGTAACATCTCAGAATCAACGCAGCATGATGATGAGCCGGAGGCCTGTAACCCTGCCGGTTAATACAGGGATCGAGAAACTGCTGGAGCATTACGGGTTGAGAGTGAAAAAGTCCTATGTCCTCGATGAAAATTGTTACAAACAGGCAGTTCCCCGGGTATTCGGCGGTGGAGAGAGGTCTGTTTATTATGCGCCGATTATCAAACAGAAAAATATAAACAGCCGGATGCCCATCTTACATAACATCAAAGGCCTGGTAATGCTGAAGGCATCTCCGGTGGAAGTAATTGAGAAAACGGTAAAGGACAATGGGCTGAAGGCCATCAGGCTTTTCTCTTCATCCGCAAAATCCTGGGAGATATCCGGAAATGTAAATCTGAATCCGATGTTCCTTCGGCCGCCCGAGACAGGTGATAGTTTCAGGAGCATGCCGATGGCGTATATCCTTGAAGGCAGTTTTCCGAGTTATTTTGCAGATAAACCCATACCTGCAAAACAAGATACAAAAACAGGCAGTGTCAAAGACAATGGCAAAAAAGATCGATCAGGTATTGATATGTCAAATATTACCGGTAAGGGCGTTACGATCAGGAAAGGCAAACCGGCAAAGATATTCCTCATCGGCACATCGGAGATACTCAAAGACAATGTCCTCGATGAAAACGGCCAGAGCCCGAACACACAGTTTGTAATGAATGTCCTGGATTATCTGAACGGCAGGGAAGAAAATGCCCTGATGCGTACTAAATCTCAGCGCTTCAATCCGCTCAGGGAGACTTCACCCCTGCTTAAGACGACAATCAAGACAATTAACATTGCGGGGCTTCCTGCCCTTATTGTCATAGCCGGACTTATTGTATGGCTCAGGCGGTCCTCAAGAAAGAGGATCATTCAGCAGATATTCAGGAGATAGCAATGACACTGAAAAAAGAACACATTATACTGATAATTATCATTGTGGCACTGTCGGTTTACCTTTTTGTCCGGAAGGAAGGTGAGATTCATTATGATCTGCCGGAAATAAAGCACATAGACAAGAGCGACATATCGAGATTGACAATAAAAAAGAAAGGCTCTGAGATCAGACTGAAAAGGGACAATAAAAGGTGGATTGTTTCTCCAGGCAACGTCCCGGCGGATGGAGGCAAAGTGGATAAAATGCTGTCGGACATATCAGGACTCAAACTGACAGCCGTTGTGTCGGAATCAAAAAACTATCCCCTTTATAAGCTTGATGAAGCACACAGGATAGAAGTCGAAGCCTTCAAGGGGGATGACTCATTGATAAAAATAGAGATAGGCAAGCCTGCGCAATCAGGCCGGCATACCTATATAAAACTGGGGAACGACCAGCGTGTATTTCTTGTGTCCAATGAATTGAGATCCGGTTTTGACAAAACCGTAGCCTCGCTCCGCGACAGATTGGTCATGAAGATTGTGGAGCAGATAAACGAGGTCCGGCTATATGACGGTAAAAGGAAGATGACTATTGTCAGGTCGGAGGCTGCGGCTCCGGTCAATGTCAACAGGGGGCAAAAGGCGCAAGAGGCAAAAAAACCGAAGCCTCAGTGGCGGACTGCAAAGGGACAACATGTTAAAGGCGCAGAAGTCGAAGATATTATCAATACGTTTTCAAATCTTCTTTGTGACGAGTTTATCGCCGGGAAGACTAAAAAGGATTTCACATCGCCGGTATATACAGTTTCCCTCAAGGGGACAAAGACATATACTATATCGATTTTTAAAGAAAAAAACGGCAAATATCCCGCTGTTTCCTCTGAAAGTAACTATCCCTTTCTGATTTCCGAATGGAAGGCAGAGAAGATCATGAAGAAGTTTGATTCGCTCGTTGAATCAAAGAAATAGGTACTGCACTTCACACTGCATTGCTGGATTAATTAGAGTCTGTGTATAAATTGCCGTTTTTTATTTTTGTCATGCCCGAAGTCTGTAATCGGGCATCCGGAACTTATAGAAAAGAATAGATTCCGGCTTAAGGACTGCCGGAATGACAGATAGAGAGACTGACTTTATACACGGACTCTAATTAACAGCTTTTTCATCATATCCGTCCAACAGGCATTCTGCCTGCGTATACAATAATCTGTAAAAATATCGGGCAGAGTCAGCCTGCTTTATTATTCATTCTTACGTCTGTTACAATAAATAGTGCGTGGCGGCAATGCGATGTTTTGCGCCGGTATTTTTATAATATACATGAGGTGGAAAATGGTAAAACTGTGGAGATGTGAAATATGCGGGGATCCCTATATAGGAGAAGCACCGCCGGACAACTGCCCTTTTTGCGGGGCGCACAGGAAGTATATCAGAGAGGCAAAGGATGCTGATGTATATTTTGATATAGAGCTGAATGATAAGGACAGGGCTAATGCAGAACATGCATTGCAGGTTGAGGTGAGCAACGCTACATTTTATTTCTGTGCTGCCGGCAAGACCGACGACTTCGAAGGCAAACTACTGTTCAATGTCCTGGGCAAGGTTGAAGCAGAGCACGCGAGCATATGGAAAAAGATATTGAAGCTTGATAAAGTTCCGGAAGGAAATGAGCGGTGTCATATAAAGAACAGGGAGAATCTGGAAGATTCGCATGCCAGAGAAACGAAGGCGATCAAGTTTTACAGTGAAGCGGCTGCGGAATCCGGAAACGAGAGGATAAAGCAGATATTTGAGGCGCTCGTAGAAGTGGAGACAGACCATCTTCATCTTTCAGAGGTCAGGCTGAAGTAGTTTATGTTTATCTATTATTCGGCTTAAAGATTTATTTCAACCGTCATTTCTTTTGGACCTATAAGAAAACGTGGTCTTTTGATTTTTATCTTTATGGTATCGCCCCTTTTCATGTTGAGGAGCATGATCTTCAAGTCGGCAATGTCTTTTATGCCTGTATTATCCACGGCAGTAATGATATCTCCTTCCCGGAGGCCTGCCCTGTCGGCCGCTCCTCCCTTCATGACCTTTTCAATCCTGACATGGCCTTTTTCGTTATTCAGAAAGACCATCAGTCTCGGGCTGGCCGGCATGCTGATTCGGGGAGGAAAAAGTATGAAATCGGCGAGCCCCTTTTCGATGTCGTCCATGCCGTTATTCAATATTACCGCCATACTGACTCCCGAGAGACGTTTGACCCTGGACGGGATGCCCCATGAAAATTCGAGATGACCGTTCCCGGCAAGTACAACCATCTGTGAGTCAGGATATTTTTTTAATGTCTCAGCTGTGTTGTGTGCCATTGTTTCGTCCCACAGGATCTGGGACTGATAGAAATTTTCGAAACTTCCCTTATTCATGGAATGGCGCATATAAACGTTTTTCATGCTTTCCATGTACTTCCGGTTTGTCATGTCCATATCCTGTGGTATTTCAGCATCCTCTTCATCTGAAAGTGAGTCTATTCCTTCTCTGGACACTTTTTCTATGATCTCTTTTTTCAGATTGAGGGCTATTACGGGTATTTGATTGGCCCGCGCGAACTGAAGTATGTCCCTGTAAAGGTTATAATCGAATTTCCACCGCTTGAAGTATTGGGTTTTTTTAAGAAAGGTTTCTTCATCGATTTTGCCATGGATATACTGGTCGAGATACTTCTGAAAGGGGTGCTGGAACATCTCCATGCCTATGACGATCTTTCCATTGAGCCTGTATAGTCTCCTGATTATTTCGTACTGCATGACGTGATGGGAATAGATGTTGTGAATCTCCCCGACGAAGACGACGTGCCGGTCCTTTATCTGCTGTATCAGCTCCCCGATGTCCAGGTCGTTCTTGGGTTCCACGACCCCGGGATTAATGCCGAGGTCTTCAATAATGCCGTTGTCGGAACGGGCGGTTTCTTTTATTATGTTCTTCCCGTTTTCAAAAACGAGGTGAGAATAATTCCCGTACCTGAATATCTTCCTGCAGGCACGTCTTGTTTCTTCCGCATTTTTTGAGTTTATTATAACTGCGGTCTTCCCGCTATTAAGGGGGTTTTCCTCAACCCTTAAAACAAATCCGGCATCATCAAGCGGTTTACCTGCGAACAGCCTTTTGTATATCCTGTTACCGGTCGACATGATGAGAATCGAGTGGTTCCTTATATCTTTGTTTGTAATCTCTTTTTCTCCTTTTATTGTGAACCCCTGCTTTTTAAAAAAAACCGCTGCATCTCTGTATATCTCCCGGTGTTTTTCAGGGAGGATGACAATATTTCCCTTATCACCTGTAAAGGAGGATATTACGGGAGGTTTTTCGGATTCTGCAAGTGTCCTCACGACATCATAATTTTCATCAAATACCAGCCTTGCCGGCCTCTCATCGAAGGCCTTTTCAAAATGAACTTCCTTCCTGTCGATGGTAACCTTAAATTCCTTATGTCCGCCCGGAGTATCTGCCTTCAGAGGGACGTCAATATTATAAACATCTCCTTTCTGGCTGATATCAAATGAGAGTATATATTTCCCATCCCTGAACGCCACGGATACATTTTTTACATAGAACGACGGGATACCTTTCCGGTCGACCCATTGTCTGAAGAACTGTTTAAGCCCTTTCCCGCCGGATGACATGAACGAGTCCCTGATATCGTCCCACGATGCATTCCTGTATCTGAAGGTTGTGACGAAATTCCTGAGAACACTGAAAAAGGTCTCATCGCCAAGCTTCTTTCGCAACATATGGAAGACCATAGCGGCCGTTCCGTATCCGATTGTTTTTGAGGAAAAGTCCTCACGGCTGTTGAATTCCTTAAGGCTGATCTCATTTTCAGGATTAACATAATTCATGTAATCAATAAGTATTTTTTTTCTGTAAGCGGGCCCTCTGCCGTTCAGGTGTTCATACCACTGGTCCGCAAGGTATGTTGTAAGACCCTCGGCCCAGTTCCCTTTTTTGTAATCCACATATACATAATTTCCGAACCACTGGTGGAGAATCTCATGTCCAAGGGATGTTTCGACTATGAAGGGAAGTCTTATTACACGCGAGCCGAGCAGTGTATATGCAGGAAACGAGTATCCTGTCTGAAAACTGTTTTCCACTATTGAGAAGCTCCTGTAAGGGTACTTCCCGAGCATTGACTCGTACATCTCCAGGTATTTCTTTGCGTGTTCAATATAATTTGATGAAAGGTTATCATCTTCCGGAAAGAAAAAAGTCTTTATGGAGATACCGTGGAAGACCTCTTCATGCACCTGATATTTTCCGGCTATGAGGGTTATGCCGGATGTGGGATGGGGGAAGTCAAAGCTGACTGTTTTTGTACCACCGTAACTTCTCGCAGTGGAGCTATCGGCTTCAGAGATTGCCTCAAGATCAGATGGAATTTCCGCCGTGAGCCTGTATATGGCAGTCCCTTGAATAGCCGGGTACCAGCTGGAAAGAAGCATTACCCTGGTACGGTCGATTATGTTATCTGCAATTACGCCGGTATTTTCGATGCTTTCCTGAATTTCCACCGGACTGAAGACAGCTGCATAATCGATCTCTATGGTCTTATCTCCCCTGCCCGCAACCAACTCATTTATTGAGTCCTTGACTGTCCTGTATATGCGGCCGTTGATGGTAATTTTTTTTATTTCCAGACCGCTGGTCATGAGGTATGGTTTGATGTCGGCGGGCAGATGGATTATTGCCCTGCCTTCAAGGGTGTGGGTTTCAGGTAAAATCCTTACATGAAGTTCATAAATGGGCAAATCCGATGCCTCGGCTTTATTCGGGGTGATTGCCATAATCATGGGAATTAAAAGCAAAATGATGAATCTTGTATACTTTGGCATATGCTCTCTCCTTTGAAGACCGTTCTCTTTTCAAAATTATCCCTTATAGCCTGTAGCTGGATATACCTGCTAAACTGTATCATTTGCACGAAACACATTAATGAAATTATATTATAATTTATGAGTATAAAACATCATAAATGGATAGGAGCGGATGTGAGCGAATATAATAGTAATAATTTATTCCTTACATTAGATTCCCGCCGGCGGAGCCAGAGGGAGGATCAATGTCTAAATATATGTCCAGAAAAGTATGTGCGGAACCTTGATTTAAGCGCATTAAATGTGTTAAACGTATATAAAAAATAAATAAAATTAAGTAGTATGTATCACACAAATACAAGTGAGGAGGCACTTTATGAAAGAGAGGCAATCAAAGCTGAATTGCTGGGAATTCAAGATGTGCGGAAGGCAGCCGGGAGGTGAGCATGAAATTGACCTCGGTGTCTGCCCTGCACCAATAGAAAGAAAGCTGGATGGAGTGCACGACGGTGTAAATGCCGGAAGGGCCTGCTGGGTGGTTACAGGGACCATGTGCGAGGGGATAGTACAGGGAACTTTTGCCCGGAAGTTCAAAAGTTGCGAACAGTGTGATTTTTATAAAACAGTGCGCGAAGAAGAATATCCGGGGTTTGAGCTTTCTGCTACCCTTCTGGGTATATTAAGGAACCCTGCTCCTCTCTGAGAGATTGCCGCACAAGTAAGGTTGGCGGTTCTGAAAAAATCTGTAATGAGCCGGCAAATGAAGAAGCTATATATGCAGGGCAGGGGAAATTCGAGAATAAAGAATTATTCTTCCATGATTTCTTCTTTATAACCGCAGTCCTTATTCAGACACATAAAAAAGTGGCCGGCTTTGGTCTTTTTGTCTACTAAAAATTTCCCATCGCACTGCGGGCATTGCTTTGCAACAGGCCTGTACCATGTTGCGAATTTGCATTTTGGATAATTGCTGCAGCTGAAAAAAATCTTCCCCCGCCTGGTTGACCTCTCCACTATCTCTCCGCCGTCCTCCGGGCACTTGATCCCAGTGGATATGGGTCTGGTACCTTTGCATTCAGGATATCCGGAACAGGCGAGAAACCTTCCGAACCGGCTTGTCTTTATTACCATGGGGGAACCGCATTTATCACACTTCTCATCAGACTGTATTACAGGAATCTCCCTTTTTTCTTCTCCCTCCATGGGCCTGGTATTTTTGCATTTGGGATATCCTGTACATGCAAGGAAACGGCCATGTCTTCCCCACCTGATTACCATCGGCATACCGCATTCATTGCAAACAATATCCGTAGGTTTATCTTCCGGCTTGACCCTTCCCAGGGTCTTTGTTGCCTCATTCAGCTCTTTATTAAATGGTCCGTAAAATTTCCTGACCACCTTTATCCACTTCTTTTTGCCCTCTTCAATGCTGTCGAGCTCCTTTTCCATCTGTGCAGTGAATTTTTCATTTACGAGTTCCGGGAATTTGTCGACCAGGAGGTCGTTTACGACTTCTCCGAGTTCGGTTGGTGCAAAGCGGCCATCCTGCTTCTCTACATACTTCCTGCCCTGAACAGTGCTGATAATGGCTGCATAGGTACTGGGTCTTCCTATGCCCTTTTCTTCGAGTGTCTTTACCAGAGTGGCCTCGCTGTATCTCGGCGGAGGCTGGGTAAAGTGCTGCTGCGGAGTGATGTCCCCCGGATTCAGCGGCTCCCCTTCCTTAAGATCAGGCAGTATTGCTTCTTCCCCGGGCGCAGTGCAGGCATTTCCTGATACATCTCCTGTACTGCGTCCGGTATCTGCCGGCTCCGGATAAATGATGAGAAAGCCCTTAAATTTTATTATGGAACCTGTTGCCCTGAGTTCTATATCGGGATGTCTTTCGGGTTGTACTATGAATGTGGTCTGTTCTATCTGGGCAGGCGCCGTCTGGCTTGCAATAAAGCGTTTCCAGATAAGAGAATACAGTGCAAGCTGTTCTTTGGTCAGATACTTGCTTATATTTTCAGGGCTTTTATCGGGATACGTCGGCCTGATAGCCTCGTGGGCATCCTGTGCCGTGGACTTTGATTTGTAACGCGGAGGGGTCTTGGGGACATAATCCCTGCCGAACCTGTCTGTGATGTAATCCCTTGCCCATTTGACCGCCTCAGGAGCAGTCCTTGTAGAGTCGGTTCGCATATAAGTAATCAGACCGACAGAACCTTCAGCCCCGATTTCTATACCTTCATAGAGTTTCTGGGCGACCATCATGGTCTTTCTGGCAGTGAATCTCAGTTTCCCTGAAGCCTCCTGCTGAAGTGTACTCGTGATAAACGGCGGAGCCGGTGAGCGTCGTTTCTTTTTCCTTTCAATCTTCACCAATGAATATTTCAGGCCCTTGAGCTTTTTGACAACCGCTTTTGCATGTTTCTCCGATGTTATTAGAAATTTTCTGCCGCCTGCGCCGTCTTTAGTCTTTGAAGCATCCCTGTTTATAACGGTTTCATTTTCATATCTCATTAGTCTTGCCGTAAATCGGGGGGGCACACTTCCTTCAAGGAGCATCTCTATGCTCCAGTATTCCTCGCTTTTAAATGCCCTTATTGCCCGCTCCCTGTCAACAATGAGTTTGACGGCCACCGACTGGACCCTGCCGGCGCTCAGGCCCCTTCTTACTTTTTTCCAGAGCAGAGGACTTAATTTGTATCCGACTATCCTGTCGAGTATCCTTCTTGCCTGTTGAGCATCGACCTTGTTGCCATCGATCTGCTTAGGGTTTTTTATGGCTTCTCTGACTGCGCGTGCTGTGATCTCATTAAAGGTGACCCTGAAGAGTCTTACGCCTTCCTTGTCCCCTTTGGCGCCCTTCCGTATCTCTGAGGCGATGTGCCATGCAATGGCTTCTCCCTCCCTGTCCGGGTCAGGTGCAAGAAAGATATTGTCGGCATTTTTTGCAGCCTTTCTCAGTTCCCGGATAACTTTTTCCTTTCCCGGGATAACCACGTACTTTGGAGTAAAATCGTTTTCGACATCAACGGCGAACTCCTTACTGGGCAGGTCTCTTATATGGCCTACGGATGCCTTGACGGAAAAATCCTTTCCGAGTATTTTATTTATCGTCTTTGCTTTTGCGGGGGATTCTACGATAACAAGGGATTTCAAAACATTACTCCTCAGTTCCACAAAATGGTTCTGCCCGAGCCAAAAACCATTGCATAAATGTCGTCATGATCAAGATCTGTATTCCTCATAAGCAGGTAAATGAGGAGGCTTTTCAGGGCGTCGGCCTCTTCATCGCTCATCAGGCTTGTCCTTTCTATTACGCTCAGTTCTTCCCTTATGTGATCAAGATTCAGTCCGGAATCGTCGATCTTTATAATGGCGTCCTCGATTTTCATGTCGTTCTCGACTATCTCCCTGGCGAGTGCCAGTAACACATCCATAATGTTCCTATACACGCTGTTCCTCCTGTATGAGAAAAAACTTTTTTCCTTCCGCCTGTCCGACAACGGATTTTAACTCAAGTTCCAGCAGGATCCCGAGGATCTTTGAAGAAGGTAATCCGGCCCTTCGTGTTATCTCATCTATATGGACCGGCTCGCCGCATAGTATATCACAAATCCGTCTTTCTTCTGTCGAGATTTCTACTGCCACCGTTTTTTCGGCTTTTATAAAACCTTTTAGCTGGTGGCTGAGTTCTTCTACGACGTCCTCCGGCCTTGTGACCAGTTTTGCGCCGCTTTTCAGGAGTTCGTTGGTGCCGTATGAGTTAGGCGAGTTTATATTACCGGGTACGGCAAACACTTCCCTGTTCTGATCCAGGGCCGACCGCGCCGTTATCAGTGTCCCGCTCCCTTTTGACGCCTCAACAATTATGACCCCGATGGAAAGGCCGCTGATTATCCTGTTTCTCCTGGGAAAATTTTCCCTGTTCGGAGGTGTGCCTAAAGGCAGTTCACTGATAACGGCCCCGCTCCGGTGTATCCTCTCATATAAATCCAGACCCTCGGGCGGATAGATTACATCAATGCCCGATCCAAGCACTGCAAGGGTTCGCCCCCCCTTTTTTAATGCCCCTGTATGAGATACGGAATCAATACCCCTTGCCATACCGCTTATGATTGTAAAACCCATGGATGAAAGCCCTTCTGAAAGATACCTGGCCACAAATCTGCCATAAGATGTTGTCCTCCTCGATCCGACAATCGATATGGAGTATTTGTCCTCCGGGTTCAGAGCGCCTTTATAAAAGATCACCGTTGGAGGGTCTGTAATCTGGCTCAGGAGCTCGGGATATTCTCCGTCGCCATAGTACGACAGATTAATTCCCTTAAGCCGGCACTCTTCCATAATCCTTTCCACCTTATGCCACTCGTCGAAGGAAACTATTTTCCCCGCCCTCTTCTGACCGAGGCCGGCAATGTGAAGAAGCCTGTCATAGTCTGCCCTGAATATTTCCGATGGAGGGCCGAAGGCGTCGATCAGGGTCCTGGAAATGGCGGGGCCTATATCCTGGATTACCTGCAGGGCAAGGGCAGCCCTTATTTCGTCCATGGCTGTTTTATCTTTCTCATCTTCAGACGCAGTGCATTCAGTTTTATAAACCCCTCTGCGTCTGCCTGGTCGTAAATATGCTCTTCGCCAAAGGTTGCAAGTTCGGGGTCGTAGAGTGAATCGGGCGATTTTCGTCCCACGACTATACAGTTGCCCTTGAAGAGTTTCAGCCTTACAGTGCCGTTTACGACTCCCTGGGTCTCGTCTATGAGTCTCTGGATGGCCTCTCTCTCGGGAGAGAACCAGAACCCGTAATAAATCAGTTCTGCATATTTTGATATGAGAGAGTCTCTCAGGTGCATTGCTTCCCTGTCCAGCGTTATGGATTCCATTGCTCTGTGGGCAATATGCAGGACCGTACCGCCCGGTGTTTCATATACCCCTCTGGACTTCATTCCCACGAACCTGTTTTCAACAATGTCCACCCTGCCTATACCGTTTTTACCTGCTATACCGTTCAGTTCCCTGAGGAGCTCAAAGGGCGGGAGTGTTCTGCCATTAAGGGTGACAGGGTTTCCCTTTTCATATCCTATCTCTATGTAGGAAGGGGAATCAGGAGTATTTTCGACCGGTGTGCATAGTTTATGCATTTCATCCGGGGGTTCGGCCCACGGGTCTTCCAGCACGCCGCCTTCGTAACTTATATGGAATATATTAATATCCGTGCTGTATGGTTTTTCCCTGGTAACCGGCACCTCGATGCCGTGTTCGGATGCATAATCGATCAGCGCTTCACGTGATCGAAACGGCCAGTGTCTCCATGGAGCGATGACCTTTATTCCGGGGTTCAGTGCATAATATGAAAGCTCGAACCTTATCTGGTCGTTGCCCTTGCCGGTTGCCCCGTGAGCAACTGTATCCGCCCCTTCCTCCAGGGCTATCTCTACCTGTCTCTTTGAGATAAGAGGTCTGGCTATGGAGGTCCCGAGCAGGTAAGTTCCCTCGTATACCGCGCATCCCCTTAACATCGGGAAGATGTAATCTCTCACAAATTCTTCCCTCAGGTCCTCAATGAAGACCTTCGAAGCGCCTGTCTTCAGGGCCTTTGCCTTTATCTTCCCGAGGTCTTCTTCCTGGCCGAGATCGGCGCAGTATGCTATCACATCTGCATCGTATTCATCCTTTATCCACTGTATGGCAATGGACGTGTCAAGTCCGCCCGAATATGCAAGAACAACTTTTTTCACGGTATCCTCCCTTTATTAAATGATAAATTGAATAACTTATTCTGAAAAGTAGCATAATTGATCCCAAAATGTGAAGCTTGTAAAAGATTTGACATTTTCCGGGGCAAAAGAATATTATTGATATTGAGACACAATCTCAATATAAGAAAGGGGCATATGAATGCCGCGGACAGACACTATGTATAAATTTATTCCGGAAGGGATATGGCATTGAAATGTCATGATACACCAAAAAATCTTCCGTCGAGCCTTGACAGGGTTGTACTTGTCGGAAATCCAAATGTAGGCAAGAGCATTATATTCGGTTTGCTGACGGGCAAGTATGTGACTGTCTCGAATTATCCGGGTACGACCGTTGAGGTTTCTCACGGCAATATTACTCTTCACGGCAGGAAGTTCGATGTTATCGATACACCCGGCGTAAATAATCTCATACCAATGAGTGAGGATGAAAAGGTTACCCGGGATATACTTCTTGATGAACGGCCTGCATCGGTGATACATGTGGGTGATTCAAAAAACCTCAGGAGGACATTGCTGATCACCATTCAGCTTGCGGAGATGGGGCTTCCGGTGATCCTTGCCCTCAATATGGAGGACGAGGCAAGGGACAGGGGGATAATTCTTGATAAAGATGCGCTTGCAAAACAGCTCAATATCAAGGTGATAGGGACCGTGGCGCCGCGGAGGAAGGGCATAAGAGATCTGAAGGATGCGCTGCTCAACCCTGCTGAACCATCTCTTTCGATAGATTACCCCGAAAGAGTAAAGCAATATATTGATAAGATCGCAGGCTTATTACCTGACGCACCAATTTCGGGGCAGTCTCTTGCGGCCATGATACTTTCCGGGGATGAGAGCCTCAGGGAGTGGCTCAACAAGCATATCCCGGACACTGAAATTGAAAAGATAGAGGCGCTTCGGGATGAATGCCAGAGTGGTTTTAACAGGCCCGTCAGTACGATCATTAATGAAGCGAGGCTTAAGAAGGCAGAGAAAATAACAGGGGGCACGATTAAGAGGATAGAGCGCCGGCGAAGCAGGCTGACGAATTTCATTGAGAAGACAAGCATGCATCCTGTATACGGGCTGCCCGTACTGATAGGCGCGCTTTTTTTCTTCTATGAGTTTGTCGGGGTTTTCGGCGCAGGGACACTTGTGGATTTTTTTGAAGGTGTAATATTCGGGAAGTACCTGAACCCGATGTTCACATCCGTGGTCAACCTGGTCGTCCCGTTTGAGCTGCTGCGTGAGATGCTGGTTGGTGAATACGGTTTGATAACAGTGGCCCTCACATATTCCATAGCCATTATCCTGCCCATTACAGCTACATTTTTTATCGCCTTTTCAATACTTGAGGACAGCGGATACCTGCCGCGGCTGGCTATCATGAGTAACCGGATATTTAATCTCATCGGACTGAACGGGAAGGCCATTCTGCCGATGGTCCTCGGGCTTGGGTGTGGAACTATGGCCGTACTTACATCGAGGATACTCGAGACCAGAAGAGACCGGTTACTTACAACGCTTTTGTTGGCGCTGGCGGTGCCCTGTTCCGCTCAGCTTGGCGTGATACTCGGCATGCTGGGGGCACTTTCCTGGAAGGCGACAGTAATATGGATCGGCACTATCATCGGGATAATGCTTTTCGTGGGATATCTGGCGGCGAAGGTAATTCCCGGAGACAAGACGGAATTTTTCCTCGAAATACCACCTGTCAGGAGGCCGAATCTTATGAATATCCTCGTAAAGACGGTGGGCAGAATCGAGTGGTACCTGAAAGAGGCGGTCCCACTCTTCATACTCGGTACGTTTATCCTCTTTTTGCTTCATAAACTGAACCTCCTTAAACTCCTCGAAAAGATCGCTTCTCCGGTCGTGGTGGATTTTGTCGGTCTCCCGGCAAAGACTACGGGTTATTTCATACTCGGTTTTTTAAGGAGGGATTACGGGGCAGCCGGTCTTTTCGATATGGCACAGCATGGTGGGCTCACCGCAGTCCAGTCTCTTGTAAGTCTTGTTACAATTACGCTTTTTGTCCCGTGCCTTGCAAATTTCTTTATGATCATAAAGGAACGGGGAATCAAGACAGCGGTTGCTATCACGGCTTTTATATTCCCCTTTGCATTTCTTGTGGGCGGCCTGCTTAATTATGTCCTGTTAAGGTCGGGGATACAGTTGTGATATATGGAGCAGAGGATATATTCAGGGATTTTCTACAGGGTAAAGACCTGAAGTTCACACATGAGAGAATCACTGTTCTGAGAGAGATTTCCAGGCTGAAGCGGCACTTTGACATTGAAGAGCTTTATATTACATTGAGGAAAAAGGACCGGAAGGTATCGAGGGCCTCTGTTTACAGAACGGTGCCGCTGCTTGTGGAGTCCGGTCTTGTCGAGGAGATAAAGACTATTGACACTCACACATATTATGAATATACTTTCGGGAAGGAGCACCACGACCACCTCATCTGTCTGAAGTGCGGTAAAATAATCGAGTTCCACTCTGAAAAGCTGGAACACATCCAGGATGAGGTATGCAGGAAGGAGGACTTCAGCGGTGTCAGGCACGTGCTGGAGATACAGGGGTATTGTAAAAAGTGCGGCTGAAGTTGTGAGATACATGCACCTGTCGATGTCCTGAAGAATATCCGGCAAATAAATATCCATAACGGTTTTTTCGAACTCTCTATAAATGTATTATCCCTGTTGCAAAATACTTATATATTATGTATAGTTTGTTTATGCAGGATAAGCGGTGAATAAAATCGTATCTCTTTCTTGTGTGGAGAGTGTTTGAGTGAGGTGAGAAATGTATCTTGGCAGGAAATTATTTTTATTGTTACTGGTAAGTGTTTTGCTGTCTTCTTTTTCTTATGCCGGTGTTTATTTAAAACGTGACACAAAGATGAAGGTTGACATGTATGGTAAATCAGGAGATGAGGTTTTGATTCCAAATGAGAAGAGTTTTTTTTCTAAAGAAAACAGTGAGATGATTGTGGGACAAGCAGATAAAGATACTGTATCGTTGTCTCAGGCCAACGGCAATGAGGAGTTAAAGGGTGCAGATAAAGATTCCGAAGACGGGGCATCTGAAAAAACAGAAGAAACAGATGTCTCAAACAGTACAAATGAAGAGAAAGAAAGGAGTCTTGATGAGATAGAAAAGAGAAAATCGAAGCTTGTCGTGGAACGGGGAAAAATCATTCATGAAAGGGACCAGCTGATTAAGGATATCAACAAAACAGGGATGGTTAAATCACAGGCGGAGTTTAACCGGTTGAAAACACGGCTGTCAGACATTGAACAAAAAATAATCAGGTTTAATGACGAAGCAAATGCACTTAATAAGGAAGAGAAAAAAGTCATTGAGTCGTTGAAAAAAAAGTAATATTTTATGTAATTGCCTTCCCAATATGGAATAAGATTATATAGTTTTGCGAGGATGCATGCCATGATATTCTGTATTTCCAAGTAGTTATATGTTGGCATAGTCCTTGCTTAAATTTTATCAGGGCGATTAATAATTGCCTGCAACATCAGGCGATGTCAATTTTTTATGACTGATTAAATAAAGCGGAGGTCTTTATGAAAACCAAGGGTTTTTTAAAAATTTTTCTCCTGGGGATTGCTGTTCTGGTAATAACAGGTGCTGTTGCATTTGCCACCGGCAACATTAAGGCCGTGGGAGTATTGACGTCCGTTGAAGATGACGGAAGCGTGATAATAGACGGCAGCGGCTTTAATGTTGATCCCCTGGTCTCGGTTTTAGATAGTGAGGGGAAGGAGATATCAATGGATGAACTGGCCCCTCCAACGCGTGTTCAGTATGAATATGGAAATACAAAGGACGGTCCTGTTCTCAGGATTATAAGAGTAATTGCGCAATAATCAAGGAGGAAGTATATATGAGATTACATAAAAAAATAATAAGTTTGGCCTTTTTTGCCGGGATTATTGCCATGATCATGCCGATTGCCACGGCCAACGGGGCAGTCATGAATGACTACTGTGTTACGCCTCCTTTTGTTACAAATGCCATATCTCCCAACGTCTTGATTGTGCTTGATAATTCGGGAAGCATGAACGATCGGGCGTATGCCTCGACATATGACCCCACTCAATTTACAAACGGGCTATACTACGGCTATTTCGATCCGAATCAGAACTACGAGTATACGGCTAACGGCCGCTGGGAAGTGACCTCCCTGCCCATGACTTCCGGGACCTCAGCGAATCCCATAGCCAACGGAAGTTTCCTGAACTGGGCCACGATGCGGAGAGTTGATGTGGCTAAAAAGCTCCTGATCGGCGGCAAGGCCTCACCGCGTTCGCCGTCCGGATCGGTTACGGTCAAACTTTATGGTGAAAATGGTTCGTATGTTTGGTCGTGGAATTTTTCAAAGGACTTTGACAACACCTCCATTCCCGGCCTGATCTATCCATTCGTCGGAAACTATCGCTATAGAATGTCGGGGCCTAACCTTCGTATAACGCCCCTTCAGGCATCGTCGAATTACGAGAATGTTTTTCCAAACGGCGATATCAGTGTCCCCTCTATGTGGACCATTGTGGGGGCATCAAATGCCTGGGACGCTGTGGACGATAACCCTGCCGACGGAAACACGACATATATCAAGAACGCAGGGACTACCATTAATGATCACGTGGTCCTTGATTACAGTTACACACCGGGCATCACCGGTACAATAGCAAGTGTCATAGTCAAGGTGCGCGCAAGGAAGACCCGCAATTGGACAAGGAGGGTAAGAGGTGTGCTTCGCGTGAACGGGACTGATTACACTTCCGGATATGTCAACCTGCGTACATATTATAGAAATTACAACTTTACTTTCACTACCAATCCTGATACAGGGGCTGCGTGGCAGTGGTCCGATTTCAAGCCCGACCTCCTGGCCCAGCTCGATGGTTTCGGTGTGGAGACGGCGAGGAACAATTCCGCCTCCAATCATGTGAGGGTTACGCAGGTATATCTTCAGGTTACCGTGAGCACCCCCTCCGGCGGACCTTACAGCATCATTGTGGACCAGGGGATGCAGAAGGCGCAGGGTATTATAGATACCCTGAGCAGTGATGTGAGATTCGGCCTGTCTTATTACAACCAGGGTTGCGGTTCCGAGTGCGGGTATAGTAACGGCAGGAGAGACGGCGCCCATGTAGAAAATTATATTGATTTCGGTGCGGCGGTTAACATGGTAACGTCAATTTCAGGTATGCATCCCGACACGTGGACTCCCCTGGCGGAGACACTTTACGAAATGATAGGGTATTTCAGGCAGGATAACCCGTATTATCCCGGCAATTCTCCTGCAGACTATCAAACCGGGATAAATTATGACCCCTATTATTATCAGTACTCCAAGCTGGCGGGATCGGGTCTGGGGGATCAGTATGTGCCATGCGCCAAGTCATTCGTCCTGCTGCTGACGGACGGCGAGTCAACCAAGGACCAGAACATTCCCGTGAAATATCAGGACTACGACAATGACGGAAATGACCCCGGGAGTTATCCCTCAAATGGCACTGATTACCTTGATGATGTTGCATTGTGGGCGAGGACGAAGGACATGAGGCCGGGCGCCTGCACAACGACTCCTACGTCATTTGATCAATGTATCCCCGGTAACCAGAACATTTACCTTTACAGCGTATTCATGTTCGGTAAGGGGTCGCAGTTGCTCAAGGACGCGGCGATAAACGGGGGGTTTAAGGATCTCAACGGAGATGGAGCGCCCGGGCCTTCCCTGAATGAGTATACGCGGGATTCAAACGGAGACGGTGTAATTGATTCTTCAGATCTGCCCTTGACCTATTATGAAGGAGACGACGGTTATGCACTGGAAAAATCCATTAAAAAGGCGATAACGGATATCTTGAGACGGGCATCTGCCGGTACCGCAGCATCAGTGCTCGCATCAAGTGAAGGAAGAGGGGCAAATCTGATACAGGCTGTTTTTTATCCCATTAAGGGGTTCGACAATGACACCGAGGTTTCCTGGATAAGCCAGATGCAGAATCTCTGGTACTATATTGATCCCAGGCTTCAAAACAGTGCAATGAGGGAAGATACCACTCCGGACAAGATTCAGAATCTCGAAGATGATTATACCATTCATTTCAGGCTTGATGCTTCTACAGATCAGGTAATGATAGACAGGTATATGGACACCGACAATGACAGGATAGCGGACACATTTGTGGATTCTGTTGAGCTGAATGATGTAAAAAGCCTGTGGGACGCAGGCGAACAATTGTTCTCGAGGAATCTGGCAACCAACCCGCGGACCATCTATACTACAACGGACGGCCTTACATTGACCAGCTTTTTGACGCTTGATACGACAAACCCGGTCATCCAGAGTGATTTGCAGGCTGCTTCTCAGGCGGAAGCCGATGATATAATCAACTATATACAGGGGTTTGACAAGGCCGGTTTACGTAACCGAACCGTAACAGAGGGTACCTATACAGGGGTGTGGAAGCTTGGTGACATTGTATCTTCGACACCAAAGGTTCAGTCGTCGGTAAATCTGAATTCCTACGATATCGCATATAAAGATTATACTTATAAGACGTTTATTAATTCAGATCATTACAAGAACTATGGAATGGCGTACGCCGGGGCAAATGACGGGATGCTGCATGCCTTTAAATTCGGGAAATTCGAAGTGGACTGGGGACAGGACAAGACGTTTGAAGTGGCGAAGCTGTCGAACCCCGACCCGCTTACCGGAGCCATAGGCGATGAAATGTGGGCATTTATCCCCAAAAACGCGCTGCCGTATCTCAAATATCTGACAGATCCTGATTACTGCCATCTTTACTATGTCGATGCAACTCCTTATCTCTTTGACGCGAGCATAAACAAGCCGGCAGGTTGTCTGGGAAATTACTGGAACTGCACCAGAAAGACCACAATAGATGCTTTCGGTAACCTTGATACGAGCCAGACGAGCTGGAGGACGATCCTGATAGGTGGAATGAGACTTGGCGGCGGCTGCAAGGACACTACTTATACGGGCAGTTATGGTGTTAAGCTGCCTGTAGCCGGCATAGGCTATTCGTCTTATTTTGCCCTTGATGTTACGGATCCGCAGAATCCTCAACTCCTGTGGGAATTTTCAAACCCCGATCTTGGCTTTTCAACATCCGGTCCTGCAATTGTCAGAATAGATGCGAGAAAAACAAGCGCCTCGAATCCGGCAAAAAGCGTTGTTGACACAACAAAAAACGGAAGATGGTTTGTTGTATTTGCATCCGGACCCACAGGGCCCATTGATACAGGGTCACATGAGTTCAAGGGATACTCAGACCAGAACCTGAAGCTGTTCATTCTTGATCTTGCAGGGCCTCCTTCCGGCACATGGACGTTGAACAGCGATTACTGGGTGAAGGATACGGGCATCTCAAATGCATTTGGCGGTTCCCTGAATAATGCTACTGTGGATTATGACATTGACTATCAGGACGATGCCGTGTATCTTGGTTATACAAAAGCAGAGACCGGCAGTCTAAGCAACAGTTCCTGGCTTGACGGTGGAGTCGTGAGGCTCGTTACACGGGGGGATCTTGATTCATTGAGCGAGGCCGGAACAGCGCTTAATCCGGCCAACTGGAGCAGCAGTACAGTGATAAGCGGTGTGGGGGCTGTAAATGCGGCTGTTACCCATCTTGCAAGATATTCCAAAGGCACCACCTATCCGAAAGAGGGGTGGGTATTCTTTGGTTCGGGCAGATATTTCCGCAACAAGGATGACCTGCTTACCCAGCGTCATATTTTCGGGATAAAAGATCCCTGTGTTACCTCGTCAGGGTTTGATCCGAGCTGTACGTTGTATCAATCATTCTGTAGTAATCCGGTTAATGTCTCAACATGCGGCGATATTGAAAATGTTACTACGAACGTCAAACTCGCTCAGTCGGATGAGCTCCTCAGAAATGGGTGGTACCTGAATCTGGAAGCCCCGGGCAACACACAATTGAGCGGTGCAGGTGAAAGTAATGTTACACCTTCTGCTGAAAGGGTTATCACAGATCCACTTGCCACACCGATCGGAGTAGTGTTTTTCACCACATTTGCACCTACTTCGGACATCTGTGCATATGGCGGTAATACCTATTTGTGGGCATTGAAATATGATACCGGTTCAGAAGGGGCGAGCATGTTGAGGGGATCGGCGCTGTTGCAGGTATCAACGGGAGCAATAGCGGAAATAAGTCTGCATGGCGCATTTAATGACAAAAAAGGTAAAATAATTTCGGATGGCGGTCGTGTTGGACAGGTAGAAACCACGGGCAGGAGATCGGGTGCAATATCGGGCATACCGCCGACAGGACAGGGTCTTGCCATCGTAGTGCCTCCGGCGCCAATCGGTGAGATTGTGCATATAGAGAAGAAATGAACGACAGAGGTTTTACTCTCATAGAGGCTTTGACAGTCGTGACTATTATCAGTATATTGGCTGTTGCCCTTGCCTACACCTATAGTGGATGGATGGGAAAGTACAGGGTTGAGTCCACGATAAAAACTATTCATGCAGACCTGTTGGATGCAAGACAAAGGGCCTTAATGAGGGACCGTGAGTATTTTGCGGACTTCAATCAGCCGCCGCCACCGGCCAATAAGGGAAGCTACAGGATAATAGAGGATAGCAATAACAACGGTGTTCTATACTCTCCTGCTGCTCCTACCATAGAGGTTGGGAATAATGTCTTGAGATCATTCCCCAAAGTGGTAGATTACCCCATAACATGGGCCGCAGGCAGTATAAGCTTTGATGAAAAGGGCATAATACAACCGTCTGTTACCCCGCTTGGCGCTACTTTGTGTATTTTTACTGATTTTGACGGAGATGGGACATCTGACTTTGACCCGGATTATGATTGCATAGTGATATCTCCGATGAGGTTGCAGCTCGGGAAACTGACTTTACAGAACACCGCGGGAGGAACATGTAGTGCAGCTAATTGCGTTACAAAATAAGATGAAAGAGAATGACGGTTCGGCACTTATTGAAGTGATGGTTGCGCTCGTAGTGCTCCTGATAGTGCTTATGGGGTTATATCAGGCAGCCGCATTATCTATAGATAGTAATATGAGGAATCTCTTGAGAGATGAGGCGGTGCGCATAGCTTCGGATGAGATGAATACATATAGAAGTGCGCCTTTTGACGGACTTGCCGTCGGTATTATTCCCCAACAGACAATAAATAGGAATATCAGAAATGTAGCTGCGCTCCCATTTTATGTAAATACCACCATATCAGCACTTGATGCAAACAGCAAACAGATCAACATGACGGTCATGTGGGGATGGAAGGACCGGACAATAGCCGGCGGCAATCCTTATACATTCAACACTATGACTGTGGTGAAAAGATGATGATAAGAAGACAGGATGGGTTTACCCTTGTAGAGCTGATGATTGCCATGGCTATATTTGTATTTGCCATTGCGGCTACTTCACAGATATTTACGGGATTACTGACTCAGTTCAAACAGCAGACAAAGATAGCGGAGACAAACATCGAGGGGGTCATTGGTCTGGAGATACTGAGGAGAGATATCGAAATGGCTGGATTTGGACTGCCTTTCGACCTGAATGGCGCCACGTATACTGAAGCTGTTAATGATCCTAATACGAATCAAAACGAAACCGGTTATAATGACGCAGGTACTAATCCGCCCAGGGCATTGGTAAGTGGAGACGGGCAGGGTGCGGGAAACTCGGATGTGCTTGTGATTAAAGCCACAAACGTTGCAATCAATAATGCAGCCGAGAGGTGGACATATGTTTCAGAGAAGAATGGTGTATATACTATTCCGGTGTGGAGAGATGTAAACGGGACGATTCTTTCCGGCGAAAATCTGCGGAAGAATAGTTCGGATAGTATACATACCGACAGAGTAATAGCGGTACAGCCTGTGCTTGGGTCCAGGCGAAGGGTGCTGGTATCATCGGGCGGGATTTTTTTTACGCAGTTCAATCCATCGAATGCTGACCCGCCTGTAATAGGTTCTAAGTTTCAACCGGTTGTCGACAGTCTTGAAACTTACATGATATACGGAGTCATAGTAGACGTCGATCCGAGAATGCCCTTTAACAGGGCCGACTATTATGTAAGGGTGCCGCTGACCCCTCCGGCGAGGTGTGCCCCCGGTACAGGTGTTCTGTATAAGGGTGTCGTAGTAAATAAGAAAGGTGTCTCAGGCGGCAACCTGACCGAATACCCCCTCCTTAACTGTGTCGCCGATATGCAGGTGGTATATCGCCTCGATACTACTGCTGACGGAAATATTGATACGTCTACGGGTAATATAGCGGCTCTTACCGCCAAGCAGGTAAGGGATCAGGTGAAGGAGGTAAGGGTATTTATGCTTGTACATGAGGGACAGAGAGATGCAACGTTCAGGTTCAATAATTTTATCCCCCCCCCCACTGTATGCGCCACCTGTATAAGGGTCGGGGACGCAACCGGCGGGAGGGATTTTGACGTTTCGGGGATAACGAATTATCTGAATTACAGGTGGAAGGTTTATACCATGATAGTGGACCCGGAAAACTTGAGGGAACTATGAAATATTCAAAGAATCAGGAAGGAATCGCACTCGTTATGGTCCTGGTGGTTGCGGCTATGGCCCTGGCCATTGTTTCATCCCTGCTTTATATGGTAACGCAGGGTACCCGGCTTTCGTCTGCCCACAGGATTTTCAGGACAGCTGATGAGGCCAGCAGCGCCGGTCTTGAAACCGCCAAGCAGTATCTCGAAGACAGGGGACTCCTGAATATATTGGGGGCGGGGAAATCGGCCGGATGCGATTGCGGTGATCCGCTGGATTCTACTGATAATATTGATCTCATGACAAATTTGGAATCCTGCAGGTGTGACAAGCTGTGTGAAGGAACGTCTTTATGGCCTACATCCGGGACATATACATGTGATGAAAATACCGCACCAGGCCTTCAGGTGGATATGGACCCGACCGTAAACCCCGATTTTCAATATACCCTTGGGGTTAACCCCAATACCTTCGATGTTTTTGGAAAGATTGTGGACACCGTAGAGGGGAATTCTGCTCTGAGCGCCATAGTGACGGGTGGGACTCTGGGCGGTAATGGAGTAGTTGCCGCAACAACCGGTATTATCAATCCGCCCCATAGTCCATATATGTACCGCGTAGAGATTCAGGCACAGAGGACAACAAACGCCAGAGAGCGATCGAGTGCGTCAATAATGTATTCATACTGATCAGGTGTCTTATCCTTTTCAAGGCATCCCGCCCAATAGTGTATTGTGATGGCACGCAAATTCCACCTTCCGATTATTGTTCTGTAAAGAATTTGTGTTATCCGCGTGGTGTCGGCTAATATAATATCCGTCCATTATGAGACCATTTATCATATCCATAACCGGCGCCCACAGCGGGTGCGGGAAGACCTCCGTGGCCGAGGCTGTTCTGGGTGGTATCAACGCACGGTGCGGCGCTGTCAAGTACACAGGAACGGCCCTGTATTCTTCAATTTCGGATGATGATGCAGTGATATCTCAGGAAGGCAAGGATACGGCGCGCATGAAAGGGTCGGGTGCGGAGTATGTCCTCTGGATCCGGTCTCCGCGCGGGGAGCTTCCTGAATTGCTGGAGATGGCAATGGAGAGATTTGCAGGGCTTGATGTAATTGTTGTTGAAGGGAACGGCCCTGCAGAATTACTCAGGCCCGATATACTGATTTTTGTCTTCGGAGATGATATATCGAGAGTCAAGGAGTCTGCAAAGCCGTTGATTGGGAAGGCGGATTATGTGCTTTACAAGGAAATGCCCTCCATAAAAACACCTGCAAAGATGTATAATAAATGTTCCGATATTGAGATCAGTGAAATGCTGAAAGATGTAAATGGCAGGATATCAGGGAGCCGACGGATTGAATAAAACAGATGGAAAAACAGCCGTTCTGGAAAAGAGGCTGCGGGAGTTGGCGGATGATAACCATATAAGCTGTACCCTTGCACGGAAGATCGCCGGGGAATTGAGAATCCCTTTTAAGGATGTGGGGGCAGCCGCGAACAAACTCAAGATAAAGATCAGGGACTGTGAGCTGGGGTGTTTCTGATGCCGGCTACCATCTTTTTTGAACTTGCCCTGACCATGTATTTTGCGTCTGCTATCGTCGCTGTCATAGAGCTCTTCAAGGGCAGTCATATAACTTCAAAGATAATGCTGTATCTTGCCATAGCAGGGTTTGTCCTGCATTCCCTGAACATTGCGATAAGGTATTCGATCGGCGGCCATCTTCCGATAACGAATATGCACGAGGCTGCCTCCTTTTTTTCATGGTGTATCATACTCCTCTTTTTTTATCTCGAATACAGGTACAGGGTCGGGCTTTTAGGGTCGTTCATTATGCCGGTTGTGTTTATTCTCATGCTTTCGTCTTCTGTATTCCCGAGGGCGATAAAGGAACTGAGCCCGGTGCTTCAGAGTTCCTGGTTCAGCATTCATATTTCTCTGGCCTTCCTCGGGGATGCGGCCTTTGCCATGGCTGCCGGGGTAGGGCTTATGTACCTTGTTCAGGAACACTTTGTAAAGTCAAAGCATCTTGGAGATCTTTTTCACAGGCTTCCGAGCCTGCAGATGCTCGACGATATTAATTACAGGCTCATTTCCCTGGGATTTCCGTTGCTTACTCTTGCGATCATTACCGGCGCCCTTTGGGCTGAAAGCGCATGGGGCAGTTACTGGAGATGGGATCCCAAGGAGGTCTGGTCGCTCATAACATGGTTTATTTATGCACTTGTACTTCATGTGAGGCTGACTGCGGGCTGGCGCGGGAAGAGGGCGGCGATTCTCTCGATAGCCGGATTCTGTGCGGTACTGTTTACATTTTTCGGAGTGAATTTGCTGCTGAAGGGTTTGCATACTTTTATATGATTTTTGTCAGGGTATGATGGCCGGTTAGAGACGGGAAGAGACATAGTTGTAATGAATATTGTTGTTATAGGGTTAAATCATAAGACTGCTGAAGTTGAAGTCAGGGAAAAGCTCGCTTTTCACGGGCCGAAGCTTGAAGAGGGCCTGGAAAGATTCAGAGCGATTCCCTCTGTTAATGAGGCTGTTATTCTTTCGACCTGCAACCGTGTTGAGATGTATGCGAAGGTAAAAGACCCGGCCGGAGCTACTGAAGAGATCAAGGATTTTATCTCTGAGTTTCATGGCATCAGGCGGGATTACCTGAAGGATTCTCTTTATATATATAACGGGTCTGCTGCCGTCAGACATGTCTTCAGCGTGGCCTCAAGTCTGGATTCAATGGTTGTGGGCGAGCCCCAGATTCTCGGCCAGGTAAAGGATGCATTCGAGTTTGCCCTTTCAAAAAAGACGACGGGCGTAATTCTGAACAAGCTGATGAAAAAGGCTATTTCCGTTGCCAAGAGGGTGAGGACCGAGACAAAGATAGCCGAGAATGCGGTCTCTATAAGTTATGCAGCAGTTGAACTTGCCAGAAAAATCTTTACGGAATTATCCAGCAAGTCATTTATCCTCCTTGGAGCAGGCGAGATGGCGGAACTGGCGGCACGTTATCTGATGAACAACGGCGTATCTGATATCGTTGTGGCAAACAGGACGTATGAACGCGGCTGTGAGCTTGCGAGGGAATTTTCGGGCCGGGCTGTCAGGTTTGAGGATTTTCAGGATGAGCTGCTGCATTCCGATATAGTGATATGCTCAACCGGTGCCCCCGATTATGTGCTTTTCAGGTCGGATATGCAGAATATCATGAAGCGGAGAAAAAACAGGCCTGTATTTATTATAGATATCACGGTGCCGAGGAATATCGATCCCGGGATCGCCGGAATTGACAATGTCTATCTCTATACCGTTGATGACCTTCGGGGTGTGGTTAATACCAATGTTGACGAAAGGCAGAAGGAGGCGGCAAAGGCCGGCCGGATAATAGAGGACGAGGTGGAGACCTTTCTGAAATGGGAGAAATCGCTGGAGACGGTGCCCACGATTATTGCCCTGAGGAACAGGGCTGAAGAAATTAAAAACCGGGAACTCGAAAGAATTCTGAATAAACTTGGTAATATGAGCGAGAAAGACAGGGAGGCGATAGAATACCTTGCCAGCGCCATAGTCAATAAGCTCATACACCCGCCTACAGTAGCGCTAAAGGAAGATGTTGAGGACAGGGACATACTGGTTGCAACGATAAAAAGATTATACGGGATAAACGGAGATGACAATGGGTAAGAGGAAGATAGTAATCGGAACACGTGGAAGCAAACTGGCGCTCTGGCAGGCGGAGTGGGTAAAATCGGAGCTTGAGAGTATCCATTCCGGTCTTGAAATAGAGCTGAAGAAGATCAAGACCACCGGCGACAGGATACTCGATGTTCCCCTTGCAAAGGTCGGGGGAAAAGGGCTTTTTGTTAAGGAAATTGAAGAGGCGATGCTGCTGCGGGACATTGACATTGCGGTGCACAGCATGAAGGATGTACCGACTGAGTTCCCGGAGGGATTACATCTTGCCGTGATCTGCAGGCGGGAAGACCCGAGAGACGCTTTTTTAAGTCGAAAGTCGGAAGTCGAAAGTCGTGGGTTGGAAGGAAAAGGCGCATTTAAGATACGGAATTTTAATGACCTGCCGAATGGTGCGGCAGTCGGCACCAGCAGCCTGCGGAGGTCGTGCCAGATTTTGAATATACGCCCGGACCTGGAGATCAAGCAGTTGAGAGGCAATGTCGGCACAAGAATTCGCAAGCTCGATGAAGGGCAGTTTGATGCAGTAATACTTGCAGCGGCTGGTGTAAAGAGGCTTGGGATGGCCGACAGGATAACAGAAATAATTGCGCCTGAAGTGAGTCTTCCTGCGATCGGCCAGGGAGCTATAGGTATCGAGTGCCGTATCGGTGACAGGTTCGTTCATGAGATGATATGCTCTTTGAATCACCCGGATACGGAGATTTGCGTGAGAACGGAAAGGGCCTTTTTGAGAAGGCTTGAGGGTGGCTGCCAGGTGCCGATTGCCGCCCACGCCCGACTGGTTAACGGAAGCATTGTCATGGATGGTCTTGTGGGTGATGTAGAAGGGTCAAGGATTATCAGGGGTCACATCGATGGGCCCAAACAAGACTGCGGGCAGCTGGGAATATCTCTTGCTGAAGACCTGCTTTCACGCGGTGCAAAGGAAATCCTTGATGAAGTATATAACCAGGGCTGATGGAAATATATTCCAGGCCCTGATATCGAAATTCTAAATAATTTCTGATAATCAATGGGAAAAAATAAAGGTAAAGTATATCTTATCGGTGCAGGGCCGGGTGACATCGGACTTCTTACGGTGAAGGGCCTGAAATGTCTGAAGAAGGCTGATGTCGTTATTTATGATTTTCACCTGAATGCACAGGTGCTGAATTATATCAATCATGATGCGGAATTTATTTATGCCGGAAAGCGTGGCGGGCACCATACGATGACCCAGGATGAAATTAATGATGTGATTGTCGAGAAGGCCGGGGCAGGCAGGATTGTATGCAGATTGAAGGGCGGCGACCCCTTTGTTTTCGGACGCGGGGGTGAAGAGGCTGAAGTAATCGAGGCCGAAGGTATCCCCTTTGAGGTGATACCGGGTATCAGCTCGGCAATAGCGGCTCCCGCATATGCGGGCATTCCCCTTACTCACAGGAAGTATTCATCAACTTTTGCGGTCATCCCGGGTTATGAAGATACTACAAAGACAGGCAGCGCTGTCGACTGGAGCAAGCTTGCAACCGGTGTCGGGACGCTCGTTTTTCTTATGGCTGTAAAAAATATAAATGAGGTTGCCGAAAAGCTTATCAGGAACGGCAGGCCGAAGGATACACCGGTTGCAGTAATACGATGGGGAACGAGACCGGAGCAGGTTACATTAACCGGTACACTTGAGAACATAGCTGAACTGGTCGAGAGCCGCCATATCAGGCCGCCCGCCGTGATGGTTGTAGGCGAGGTAGTAAGACTCAGGGACAAATTGAAGTGGTATGAGAAGAAGCCGTTGTTCGGCCAGAGGGTTCTTGTTACACGGGAGCATTCCGGGGGATTTGAACGCCTGGAGGAACTTGGTGCTGAGGTTATGCAATTCCCGACGATCAGGGTTGTCCCTGTTAAAGACAGTTCATTTGTGGATAAATGCATTCAGGAGGTCGAAACCTATGACTGGATTGTGCTTACGAGCGCAAATGGTGTCGGGTATTTCTTCGACAGGCTGATTAAGCTGGAGCGGGATATTCGTGATCTGAAGGGAATAAAAATCTGTGCAGTCGGTGAAAAGACAGCTGAAGCTGTGTTGAAGTATGGGATACGTGTTGATATGATACCTGAATCTTTCCGCGCTGAGGGGCTTGTCAAGTCTTTCTCGGATTATTACAGCGAACGCAGGCAAGGGCTTAAAGATATCCGCATCCTTCTTCCCCGTGCAGAAAAAGCGCGGGAGGTCTTCCCCGAAAAGATGAGGGAGTCAGGGGTGCACATCGATACCCCTTCTTTGTACAGGGCGGTAAAACCGGGTGTTCATGGCAAACGTACCATGCGTTTTTTTAAAGAGAGGAAGATTACTATCGCTACCTTCACGTCTGCTGCGACGTTTCATAATTTCTGCGATATAATGGGTGGAGAGGCGCTGGATTATCTCAGGGACGTTGCCATTGCCGTTATAGGGGATGTTACCGGAAAGGCAGTCGAGGAGAAGGGCCTCGAGGTTCACATTATGCCTGAAAAGGCGACTGTAGATGAAATGGTTCAGGCAATTATCCGCTGGGTCTCTCGACAGGCGCACGTATCCGAATAAAAGTTCACGGTTCTTCGGATATGCCGGACACTCGGATTTTTACCACATCCGCCGTTCGCATCAATAGCTTATGAATCGTCCGGGATGAGTGCTTTTCAACTATTTCATGACGAGGACCTGGACATCGGTGTCTTTTTTATGAATCTCGATGGTAACGTCGTCACCGTAGCGGTGGAAAGTCAGGTCTAACCGCTTTTTACCTGACACGACGAGGTTTTTCAACGAGACATGGCTGAGAAATTCCGGCAGCATGGGTTGATGAAAGATGACCGTGTTTCTGTCGGCCTCAAAACGGAGACCCAGGGAGGCCTGGAGTAGTAATGGAATTGCCCCTGCCGCCCATGTCTGTGGCACGCAGGCAGTGGGGAAGAGGGTTGGGGAGGCTCCCTTTCTGCGATGGAAACCACAGAAGAGTTCCGGCAACCGTTGGAATTCCATAAAGAGGGATGCGTCGAAGATGCCCGAAAACACCTTCCGAAACTGCTCCCGCAGGCCATATGCCGCAAGTCCGGCCGCGATGAGGGCGTTGTCATGGGGCCACACAGACCCGTTATGATATGACATGGGATTATAGAGTAACTCATCAGATCCGATGGTGCGAATACCCCATCCGGAAAACATTGCGTCGGATGTCAGGGTTTCGGCAACGATGGCGGCCTTGTCATTGTCTGCGATGCCGGTCAGGAGGGCATGCCCTGCATTTGATGATACAACCCTGCAGGGATTCTTTTTCCCGTCCAGGGCGAGCACATAGGTCCCAAGGTCGGCATCCCAGAAGGTTTCGTTGAAGCCTTTCTTCAGGATATCAGCGCGGCGTGACAGATGTTCAGATTCCCCGTTTCTGCCAAGGACCTTTGCCATGAGCGCCGCTTCTCTCAGTGCCGCATACTGGTACCCCTGCACCTCACAGAGCGCTATGGGGCCTTTTGCCATTGTACCGTTGCGGTGGAAGATAGAGTCGAAGGAGTCCTTCCATCCCTGGTTTATCAATCCGCTTTCGTGCGGGATGTACTCGAGAAAACCGTCGCAGTCGACATCACCGTATTTCTCCATCCACTTGACTGCAAGGCTGATGTTCTTCCAGAGCCGCCGGATAAACGATGTATCGCCTGTTCTCCGCCAGTATGCGCCTGCAAGCATGACGAACAGAGGAGTGGAGTCCACGCTCCCGTAATAGAGGCCGAAGGGGATTTCGCCCAGACCGGCCATTTCTCCATCCCTTGTTTCATGGAGGATCTTGCCGGGTTCAGCCGCCGTTGCGGGGTCGTGTTCATGAGCCTGGTATGCGGCGAGAAACCGGAGTACTCCCCTGGCAATGGACGGATTGAGCCAAAGCGTTTCCAGTGCGGTGATGAGACCATCCCGGCCAAAGGGCGCGCAGTACCATGGAATCCCTCCGTAGGGATAGGTGCCGTTAACAGTTTCTGTCAGCATCATATTGATATCGGACAGTGCACGTCCCCGGACGCGGCCTGCCCGGGGCGGGCACTGAAATTATTCTGCGTTGATTTGAATCTTCCTTTTGCTCTCGATCGCCCTGGCTGTCTTTGGAATAGTGACAGTCAATAGACCCTTTTTAAACGAAGCCCTGGCCTTCTCTGTTTCTACTTCCACAGGGATGGGGATGGTCCGGCTGAAAGAGCCGTAAGAACGCTCCATCCGGTAATAATCTCTTCCCTTCTCCTCTTTCTCATCCTTTTTCTCTCCCTTGATGGTCAGCGAGTCGCCGTCGAGGGTCACGTCGATGTCCTTATCATCCATACCGGGGAGCTCGGCTGATATCTTAATTTCCTTATCGTTTTCTGTCACATCCACGTTCGGACTGAAACTGCCGGAACGACGGCCGAAAAATGGTTCCATGTCAAAACCGCGGGCGAAGCTCTCAAAGAACTCATCCATTTCCCGCTGTAACCGCGTAAAGGGACTCTCTCCGTTTCTCCTGACAGGAACATCCTTTTTGCCGAACGGCATCAATTCTTTCAATGTCATGCAATTCACCTCCTTGTTCCGGGCTCTCGCTCAAACCTTTTTTGAAGATTTGAGCGATTCCATTATTAGCACTCACCAGGTGAGAGTGCTAATAATTATTTATAATATTACGCTGTCCGAAATCAACCCTGGAAATATGAGAATATATTGGAATACACGGGATTAGTTATAAATAGACCCGATTAATCAAAAAAATCTCATTAAATCGTAATATATTACGATCTTTTGTAAGCAACGCATTACGTCATATTGCCCTACGGCCTGACAGGAAGATACATGTAACATACGGAAGGATAGCCGGCATTATTCATGAATTGAGTGCCGTGCAAACGCAGGAAATGGCTCAAATACGCATATATTTTTGTGGTAGAGAAGAAAAGGAGGGCGAATCTATCCCCGTTTCATGGCGACCTTCCCGACGCCGTTGATCGAGACGAGGCGGGTGAAGAGTTCGCGCAGGTTTATGGTACCCTTTATGGATATGGTGATGTTGAATCTCACCTCGCCGGCGGCGTTGTCGTATTCGTAGTCGGTATTGAGAATCTTGGCCTTCATACCGGTGATAGTCTCTTCTATTTCTGTTTCTTTTCCGGCTGATTCAGCGGTAATGAAAATATGCCTGAACTTCAATGTTGCCATTCTTCGTTCAATCCGGCGCAATGACCAGAGGGCGAGTACTGCAATGCTGGTGGTCGCAATGGCTGGAACATACAGCCCGGCGCCCACCGAAAGACCGATGGTGGAGACGATCCAGAGGCAGGCGGCAGTAGTCAGCCCCTGTACACTAAACCCGGATTTGATTATTACTCCTGCACCAAGGAATCCTACGCCCGTTATTGCGCCGGCAGCAATCCTTGCAGGGTCTATCCTGATGAATTCCGAATTTGGAGAAAAAATATGGTAATATTCTTCGGAGACGATCATAATGAGAACAGAAGCCATGGATACAAGGAGATGTGTCCTGAATCCTGCAGGCCTTCCATGTGATTCACGCTCGAATCCGATTACACCCCCGAGGATGGCGCCGAGAAGCAATCTTATCAGTATGTCGGAAATGGTAAGCATGTTCTAAAGCTATCTGATTTTCAGAAATCTCCTCTTGCCGACCTTGAAGAGATAATCCCCTTTCGCAAGTTTTTCTTTAGTGTCGGATATCTTTCTGTTGTTTACGGATACCCCGCCCTGTTTTATCAGCCTCATCGCCTCTCCTGTACTCTTTGCCAGTCCGGTTTCTTTCATTATGGCAGGTATCCATATCTCTGCTTCCTTCCAGTCTACTTTTACCTCGTGGATATCATCGGGCAGGCCCTTTTTCTTAAAGACCTCTTCAAATTCCTTCTTTGCATTTTCTGCCTCTGCTTTCCCCCGGTATCTTTCTACAATCTCAAATGCGAGGTCCTCTTTCGCCTTTTTTGGATGTACTGAACCGTTATTTATACCTTTTTTCAGGTCATTCAGATCATCAACTGTTATATGACTCAGCAGTTCGTAGTACTTGATCATAAGCTTATCCGTTATCGACATGATTTTTCCGTACATCGAACTCGCGGGTTCATCTATACCTATATAATTACCAAGGCTCTTGCTCATTTTGTTGACGCCGTCAATGCCTTCCAGCAACGGCATCATCAATACGACCTGTTCTTCCATGCCGAATTTTTTCTGCATGCTCCTGCCCATCAGTAAGTTAAACCTCTGATCATTGCCGCCAAGTTCTATATCGGCCTTCAGTGCAACGGAGTCATATGCCTGGAAAAGAGGGTAGTAAAACTCGAGTATGCTTATATCCTGCTGGTTCCGGAATCTTTTTTTAAAGTCGTCACGTTCAAGCATCCGGGCGACGGTTTGCATACTGCCGAGTCTGACGATCTCCATTGCATCCATCCCGGCGAGCCATTCACTGTTAAAAAGTATCTTTGTCTGTTGAGGGTTGAGTATCTTGTATACCTGCTGTTTGTAGGTTTCTGCGTTTTTTAAAACTTCTTCACGTGTAAGGGGTTTTCTTATTTCAGAGCGGCCCGAGGGATCTCCTATCATGCCGGTGAAATCGCCGATCAGGAAGCAGACTTCATGCCCGAGTTCCTGGAACTGGCGCATCTTCTCAAGCAGGACTGTATGTCCGAGATGGATGTCGGGGGCAGTCGGATCGAAGCCCGCCTTGACCTTGAGGGGAGAATTTGTTTCTACCGACCTCCTGAGCTTTCTAACAAGCTCTTCTTCACGGATTATTTCCAATGCCCCTCTCTTTATTATTGCTAACTGTTTTTCTACCGGCAGCATGGAAATATAATAACCTATAATGTGTGCAATTGACTACTCCCGGCTTATTATAAATGCAGAAGATATACTCAAAATAATGCATAAAATGAGCAGGTCTGGAGAGAAAACCTGTTGACCGATACCTTAAGATGCTCCCGCCCCCATTCGGTAAAGAGGGGTTAAGTCAGGGGTTAGGGGTTAGTAAAAAAACCAATCCCCAATCCCCGGTTAATGCTTGAAGAACCTCAAGAAAAAAGGCGTGTTATATAAACACGCCTTTTTACCCGAACGATTATTAAGAATTTATGCTATCTTTATCTCTTTCTTTTGTTTCTTTTTCTCTTCGGCCCTGGCAAATACTTCCTGCGCATTGAATGTGCCGTCGATCGCCTGTTTTGGACATTTCGCAGTACATATGCCGCATCCTATGCATTTCCCCTGATCTATGGTATGCACCTTTTTCAGTTCACCGTAAGCCGCATTTACGGGACAAACCTTCATGCAGGTGTTGCATCCTATGCATTTATCTTCAATTATGAAAGCCCCGGAGCGGACAGGTATGAAGTCCCTGATAGCCTTTGTAGGGCACTTGGTGACACACAGACCGCATACCTGACATTTGTCAAGATTTATTACGGAATGGTTGCTATCGATTGAAGGGGCATCAAACGGACAGACCTTAACACATGTTCCACATGCAATACAGCCGATTGAGCAGTTTTTGCGCGTATCGGCTCCCTTGTCTTTTGAATGGCAGGTTACCAGGACAGCCCTCCCTGCAGGCAGGACTTCGATAACCTTTTTGGGACATGCCTGCTCGCACTTTCTGCATCCGGTACATTTGGTGATATCAACAACAGGGAGGTTGTCTTCACTCATGGTGATGGCATCAAATGGGCAGACCCGCATACATGTCGAATACCCCAGACAACCGTATATGCAGGATTTGTCTCCTCCACCGGCAAGAACAGCCGCACGGCAATCCTGCACACCTTCATATATAAATCTTTTCCGGGAAAGGTCCGCCCCCCCCTGGCACATGATGCGTGAAAATATGGGTTCTTTCTTTCCCGCAACCTTACCGGTTATACTTGCGACCGCCCTGGCTGCTCTTTCCCCGCCCGGTGTACACAGATTCGGTGGAACATCGGGATTCTGCACAACTGCCTCGGCGTACTGCTGGCAGCCCGCGTATCCGCATGCACCGCAGTGTGCACCGGCAAGCTTATCCTTGACCTGTTCGATCCTGGGGTCCATCTTTACAGAAAACTTTTTTGCAGCAAAAGCAAGACCGAGACCGAATACGCCGCTCGTGCCCAGAAGAAATACGGCGGTAAAGATCAATGTATCGATGAGGTTCACGCTCGCTTTTGCTTCAACTTCGCCTCCAACCCCTACATGAGGCAGAGGGATAATGTTGATTATATGGAAAAGGTTAAAGCCGGATATTACCTGAAAAAGGTCTGATATGATTCTGGTTATGTCGAGCATGTAATCACCTCTAAATAATATAATTACTTGAATTGCATAAAATCTACAGGGTGATAAGACCTGCGAAACCGGTAAATGCAAGGGCGATAAGTGCCGTTGTTATCCATGCGATAGGCATTCCCCTGAATGGTCCCGGAACGTCCGCAAGTTCCAGTTTCTCACGAATACTGGCCATTATGGTCATGGAAATGGCAAAGCCTATTCCCGAACCCAGCCCGAATGCCAGGCTCTCGAGAAAATTGTAATGCTCTTCCGCATTTATTAAAGGTACTGCAATAATTATACAGTTCGTGGATATCAGCGCCAGATACACACCAAGCTTGTAATATAAACCCGGGCTGACCTTTCTCATAATAGTATCGGCGGCCTGTACGAATGCTGCCACAATGCCTATGAATATAACGATCTTGAGAAACGTGAGATCGAACGGAACCATCACATAGGTAAACATGAGCCAACTGAGGGCAGCCGCAATAACCATGACCGAGGTAAAGGTTATACCCATTCCGATAGCGGTTTCCATCTTCTTGGACACACCGAAAAAGATACAGAGCCCCAGGAACCTGGTAAAGACAAAGTTGTTGATTATTGATGCTGCTATGAAAAGTTCAAAAAGCTTTATGAATTCTTTTTCCATTTTTTCCTCCGGCTATAATCTCGGTTGTTTTGTATTTAAATTCCTGAATTACTTTAATGTCCGCTTGCTCCGCCGGCACCCTTACCGCCGTAGAACCTCATATCTATCCAGTTAAAGAAAGCCATAAGCAGACCGACTGCAAGAAAACCTCCGGCCGGAAGAATAAATATAAGCATCGGCTTTGCCTGGACTATATGGAATCCCCATAGAGAGCCCCTGCCAAGAAGTTCCCTGAAAAAGCTGATGAGTACAAGGGCAAGCAGGAATCCAAGGCCGGAACCCAATCCGTCGAAGAATGCATTGCATACCCTGTTTTTGCTTGCAAACATCTCAGCCCTTGCGAGGATTGATGCAAATGCAACTATTATTTGTATGTACAGGCCTATCTCCTTGTATGCAGCCCTGGCGTAAGCCGCCATGACCATATCCACCACTGTTACCCATCCTGAGATAATCAGCATGAATATAGGTATCCTTATCTTGGGATGAATGAATTTCCTGAAGATTGCCACAGTTGTGTTAACCATAGTCTGTACGAACAGCACGGCGACGCCAAGGAGAAAGCCGTTTTTTACGCTGTTTGTAACAGCTATCGAAGGGCAGAGACTTATTACAAGCCTGAATATGGTATTTTCTTTAAATATTCCGTTTTTGATAAGTTGCCAGTTGCTTATTCTGTCTTCATTGCTCATGCTTCACCTCTCTTTTTTTAAGAGCTTTGATCAGGAATTCCAGGCCCTTGCGCACACCGTCTTCAGTAACGGCACGCGAGGAAATAGTAGCGCCGGTAACGGCTTCTATATATTCTTTTGATGGCTTTTTGACCACCTTCAAATGAGCCAGGTCCTTTCCCCTGAAGCGTTTTTTAAAATATGGCAGAGTAATTTCGTCACCAAGGCCGGGTGTTTCTGCGCTGTGAAGTATATCGATCTTCTTGACCCTGAAATCCGTACCAACTGAGAAAAGGATATTTATGTAACTTGAATACCCCTTTGCAAACGTCTGCACGATGTAGCCGATTATTTTACCGTCTTTTTTGGCCACAAAATACTCTGCATCTTTATCATGCGGATACCAGTCGCCGAGCTTTATTATTCCCTTTTTGTCGGCGTTTGGCATCATTTTCTGGAGGGCTTCTTCTTTTTCCTGTTTATTTTTCAGGAAAATGATAGGGGAGGTTTTTGCGTATACAAAGGCAAGCAGCAATCCTCCCACCACATATATAACTACAAGGTTAGCGGTTATCTTGAATATGTCCTTTGCAGTCATTTCGCCTCCTTTTTCATGAAGCCGAATACTTTTGATCTGAGGTTTCTGTCAATCAGTGGAGTGAAACAGTTCATAAGGAGTATTGCAAACATTACGCCTTCGGGGTAGCCTCCCTTTAATCTGATAAGCATGGTTATCAGCCCGCATCCAATACCAAACACTATCTGCCCTTTTTTGACGGAAGGACATGTAACATAATCCGTGGCCATAAAAAAGGCGCCGAGCATAAGACCTCCACTCATGATATGGATAAGGGGATCACCCGTAAAAAGGCCTTCCTTGCCGCCGAATAGCCACGCAATTACTGCAACTGTACCTATGAATGATAGAGGGATATGCAAGGATATATACCTTTTATACACAAGAAAGGCGGCTCCGAGCAGCAGTGCAATAACGGATGTCTCTCCGATACTCCCCGCCCTGTGGCCGACAAGGAGTTCGGTATACAGGTTTAACTTGTCCCCGAACAATGCGAGGAGTTTTGCAAGCCCTTCTTCTTTTAGAATCCCGAGAGGAGTTGCAGCCGATATCGCATCGAATCTCATGAAGGCTGCATCAGGCTTCATCCACGTTGTCATTGCCCTTGGCCATGTTATGAGCACGAATGCCCTGCCGATAAGTGCGGGGTTGAAAATATTATATCCCAATCCCCCGAATAACTGTTTTGTGATAACGATTGCAACCACAGTGCCTATAATGGGTATATAAAATGGAACGGTTGCGGGCAGGTTCATGCCAAGCAGTAACCCGGTCAGGAATGCGCTGCCGTCAGAGATTGTGTCCTCTCTATTGGTTATCTTCTGGAATGCCCGTTCGGAAAGCAGGGCGGTTATTATGCAAATTGCTGTTGTAATTACGGCTCTGGGGCCAAAAAAGTAAGCTCCGGAGATAAAGGCGGGCAGAAGTGAAAGGCTGACGGTCCACATTATCCTGGACGTTGTTTCCTCACTTTTTAGATGCGGACTTACCGATACAACAAGTTCGTGCTGTTTTTTTATAGCCTCCATATTGTTATTCCTTATGGCTTTACCTGTGATTTTGCAAGTCTTACAAGTTGAACTATCGGTCTTTTCGAAGGGCATACAAAGGTGCATGACCCACACTCGAAGCAGTCGAACAGGTTATATTCTTTACACTCTTCATAATGGCCTTTCTCCGAGTATAAGCTCAGCATCGAGGGCATGAGACCCATAGGGCAGACATCTATGCAGCGGCCGCACCTTATGCAGGGGCCGAATTTTTCAGATGGTGTATACTCTGCTGCGGACATTACCAGGACGCCGGATGTTCCCTTGATAACAGGGACATCCATGGAATACTGGGCAAAGCCCATCATGGGTCCCCCCACTATTACCTTTACCGGCCCGTCATTCGTGAATCCACCGCATTCATCGATGAGCCGGGATATAAGTGTCCCGATTCTGGCACGGAGATTTTTCTGCTCCATGATGCCGAGCCCCGTGACAGTAACAACCCTTTCTATAATCGGTTTGCCGTAACGGCAGGCTTCGAAGATTGCGAAGGCAGTTCCGACATTGTGGACAACCACCCCGACATCCATAGGAAGGCCTCCGGCCGGGACATCTCTGTCGAGGATGGATTTAATCAGCATCTTTTCTGCTCCCTGCGGGTATTTGACCTGCAGGGCCTTTACCTCTATATTGTTTTCGCCCGATACCGTCTGTTGCATTTTTTCAATGGCATCAGGCTTGTTGTTTTCAATACCTATAAACCCCTTTTCAACACCCAGTATTTTCATGATAACCCTGAGCCCTGCTACAACATCGGACGGGGTTTCCACCATAAGCCTGTGGTCGGCTGTGAGATAGGGCTCGCATTCAGCGCCATTAATAATGACCGTGTCTATTGGTTTTTCCTTGGGAGGAGAAAGTTTTACATGCGAAGGAAAGGCTGCACCGCCAAGACCGACTATCCCGGCATCTTTGATCTTCTCCTTCAGTTCCTCAGGGGAGAGGTCCATGTAGTCCGGGCTGTCCCTGAGAGTCGTCCACTCTTCTTTCCCATCGTTTTCTATAACAACGCAGGGAACCATTCTCCCGTTTGGGACAGGGAAACTTCCGTTTGCAACGACCTTTCCCGACACGGATGCATGAACCGGGGCGGATACAAACCCGCCGGGATTACCTATAACTTCACCCTTTTTTACTTCCTGCCCCATCTCTACAATACTCTCACACGGAGCGCCTATGTGCTGGCTTAACGGGATAACCGCCCTGGCGGGAGATTTTGCGTCTACAATGGGGGAATGTTCTGCAAGCTCTTTATGTCCGGGGGGATGAATTCCTCCCTCAAAGGTTAATAAACTCATTAATGGAAGTTCTCCTGACGTACTGTTATACCGGCTATCTATACTGCGTATACTGCGAACAAAGGTTTAAGAAAACCAATAAGTAATAACATTGTTGCTGCAAGAATGTCAAGCTGTGGTTTTGAATTATCTAAATGCCTGGTTTGAGAAATTCCTGTATTATTTTGTGATCATTGACTATATTTATGTCGGGCAGAGAATCAATAAAATATCTTCCATACGGCTTTTTTAATATTCTCGAATCGAGAACAGCGATAACCCCCCTATCGGTCCTGGCCCTTATAAGCCGGCCGAATCCCTGCCTGAATGTAATAACTGCATTGGGTACCTGAAGTTCATTGAAAGGGTCCCGGCCCTCTGATTTTATCATTTCCAGTCTTGCTTCGGTTACCGGTTCGGTTGGTACGGCAAAAGGGAGCTTTGTTATTACCACACATTTGAGGATATCTCCCTGCATATCGATTCCCTGCCAGAATGTATAAGTGCCGAACAATGCAGAAGGCTGTCTTGCCATAAATTCCTTCAGCAACTGATAATTATCCCTGTCCCCCTGTTTGAGTATCGGGTAGTCAATGTTCAGTTTGTTTGCCACCTCATCAAGTAGTGCATAACTTGTGAAGAGAACCATTGAATTTCCGCAGGCGTATCGTAAAATAACCTCGATCCTTTCTGTCAAAGCATCCGCGTAACTCTCGCTATTCGGTTCCGGCGTGTCATCCGGCAAATAAACAACTGCCTGAGATTTAAAATCAAACGGTGAACTGAAGATGTCTGTGTCCGCATCTTCAAGCCCGAGCTGATTTTTGATGAAGTCAAACTTATTATTAACTGCAAGCGTGGCAGAGGTCAAAATCGATGCAGAAAGCGGCCTAAAGACCGTTTCTCTCATAATACCGGCTACTTTAAGAGGGGTAGCTGTGATACGGACCGACCTGTTGTCTGCCGAAGCCCAGTATACATGATCATCCAATCCCTGATAAATGATATTCTGCAGATTTTCCCTGAAGAAAATGCACCTGCGTGTTATTGCAGATATTTCTTCTTTTTCGTCTTCATCGGATGATGATTTTTCTATGTTCTCTATTGCAAGTATAAGTGCATGAAGGTTTTCTATTAAATCGTCCCCTGCAACTTTTTTTTCACGGATTCTCGCATTCCTCCTGTTTCCGATAAAGTTATTTATCTCGCGGAAAAATCCGTCTCCGCACCTTCTTGTCCTGTCGGCAACTGCTGAGACCTCCCGGGTTTGTCCCGGATCAAGCCATTTAATTGTCATAAGCAGTCCCTTGCCCTTTGGAGATATGATTGAATCCAGCAGATATCTGAGTCCTGAGCTTGAGACCTCCGCCCCGAGATAATCAGAGGCAACATTCACGATTTCATGCGCTTCGTCGAAAACAACACATCTGGTATAAGGAAGAACGTTGAAATTTGATGCAACATGGGCGAAGTAAAGGTGGTGATTGGCTATTATGATATGGGCCTTTCGCTCCAGTATCTTTGCTGTCTGGTAGAGACATTCGGAAAAATATGCACATTTCTTTCCGGAACAGATATCGGGTTCCCTCTTCACCTTCTGCCAGGTTGTGTTGGGGATATCAATCTCACTTCTGAGTCCGGTTGGAGAACGACGGGTCCAGTTCAGTAAGAGCTTTATTGCATCTCCCTCTCCAATTTCAAAAAGACCGAGCTGTTTTGTCCTGCGGAGCCTCTTCAGGCAAATATAGTTGTCACTGCCGAAGGACAGAGCATATCTGAGATGGGGGAAAAGATGTTTCTTGATAAAGGGCAATTCTTTTTCAAAGAGCTGTCTCTGGAGGGCCTTTGTGTATGTTGATACAATAGCTCTTGGTGAATCCTGGTCTTTCAGCCACAAGCATAAAGGAATAAGGTATGCGAGGCTCTTCCCTACCCCCGTACCCCCTTCGACAATAAGATGCCTTTCTTTGCAGAGGGCACGGAATACGGAATCGGCCATCTTCAGCTGTTCTCCCCTGTATTCAAATTGCGGGAGCCGGGTTGACAGGATTCCGTTTTCTGAAAAGATGTCGTCTAATTGCATGCCATCATATCATTCATCAGGGGAAAATTCAGCTTCATGGATTGAGTTGATGGTATACGGTAAAAGGGAGAAACCATCTTCGCAATCAGATGAACCTGGATATATAATACATTATATAATAATCATAGGCCCTCAGGTTTTGACATGAAGGACTTGACAGGCGGGAAGAGAAAGATATCATCTGTTTAGCAAGGGGTCTGTAATGCCTGCATCTCTGAACCCCCCGGCCCTGATAACGCAACTGTCGCATCTTCCGCACGGGACGGCTTTGCCGGAGTCCGTTACACCGGGGTCGTAACAGCTCCATGTAAGGGAATAATCGAGCCCCAGTTCCGTGCCTTTCTTTATTATCTCATTCTTTGTCATGTGGAGTAGAGGTGCATTTATTCTGAATTTTATCTTTCCTTCGACCGATATCTTTGTGGCAAGATTGGCCATTTTCTCATAAGCCCTGAGGTACTCCGGCCGGCAATCCGGATAACCGCTGTAATCAACCACGTTTGCACCAATAAAAATGTCAGGAGCATTAAGTACTTCAGCCCATCCGAGGCCAAAAGAAAGGAATATTGTATTTCTGGCAGGGACGTAAGTGACGGGTATCCGTGTCCGGGGATTACTATGATTTGTTCTAATATGTGTTGTTCCTGACTTCTGACTTCCTGTTTTTAACTCATGTTTCGGCACATCAATTTCTGAGGTCAGGGCGGATCCGCCGATTTCTCTAAGGTTGAAACTGATGACGAGGTGCTTTTTTGCTCCGAGGTGTTCGGCAACCCTTTTTGCAGACTCAAGCTCTACCTTATGCCGCTGAGAATAATCGAAACTCAGCGCATAGCAATCGAATCCTTCCGACATGGCAATCGCCAGGGCCGTTGAAGAATCGATTCCGCCGCTTAATAGTACAACTGCTGTTTTTTTACCATGTTTCATGAGTCTGAAGATATGGCCACGTTTACAGGTTGATCTTCCCTGTGGCTCTGCCTGTCTGCGTGCGGCACGCACAGGCAGGCCGCCGGTAATCTAATGCAGGGAATATTTCATTATTATATTCGCTCACATCCGCTCGCTATCCATTTAAGTTTACAATAATATTGTAGGTGGTTCCGAATTTTTCTTCATCGAATGGCATCTGCCGGGTGAATTAATAAATGTCATCGGGCGTGTTTGGAATACCGTCGGGGCCTGAACTCCTTAATTCGTAGCCCGTCCTGGATATTCTGTAAAGATACTTGTTGTTCCAGGGATCAATTTTTACTGTATTGATAACCCCCAGGGATGCCGGATAAGAGCCGGATGTGGCCTTCTTAATCTCTATTGACAGTCTTATTCTGACAAGGTCTTTTTCAGCGTTTATTTTTTTTGTATTAAGTTTCTGAATGAAGAAAGGATTTAGAGATATTATGAAGGATATAATCAGCAAAAAATTGGTAATGAGGGAAATAACCGGGATCCTGAACCCGCCTATAATTTCCTGTTGTTTGCCTTTATCGACCAGTTCTTCCTCTTCCAGTGGTTCTATCAGCCCCTTTTCGAGCAATGAGAGAATTACCCTGTATACCTTAATATCTTCTTCATCGGAGATTTCTATAATGGTGCTGACATCGTTTTCCCCGTCGATGAAACTTAGATATGTCTTTTCTTCGTCAGAAAGCACGGCATCTTTCTTCATTGTTTGCCGGAGTATGGTATCGAGCGTAATCTTTCCTTCAATTACAGCCAATTCATCTATAATTCTGAGACCTTCCATCAGCAGGTGCTGGGTGTCGACAGATATCTGTAGTTGCTGGTCCATAATAATCCTCTGCTGTTTAAACTCGTATGTCCCCTTTTTCCAGTTAAACAACTGAACAACAGTATCTGTCAACTGGTTGATTATGATCTCCTGTATCTCTTCTTTTGAAACAATCCCGTTCTTGATAAAGATAGCGCCGATTTTTTCATTAGAGGTTTTTCTTTCTTCGATCGCCTCCTGGAGTTTTTCCTCCGAAATAATGCCCTTTTTCAGAAGTATCTTGCCGAGTCGTTTATCTTCCATTCCTCTTTTGGACTCTGCGGCTACGATATTACCCGAATGGAAATATATCTTTACTCTGCCAAGGCGTCCTTCAACTGTAAGCAATCCGGTCTTTTTCTGGAAATATAGAAGCTGAAGTATGTCGGCCAGCCCGAATTCCTCTATTGAGCCCTCTAAAGCCATTTTTTTATCGATCTCCTCGTAGTGAAAATGTTAACTATATAAAACACAATGGTAACAGTGATAACTGTGAATATAAGCCAGCTGTGAATAAACGGATAAATTGATATCCTGTATAAAAAACTTGTAATAAAAATGGATGCCGGCATCAAAAAAAGAAATGTCAATGCAGCGCCCTTCATTATCCTGCCCGCATATATCAGATGTGCCCCGGGCATGAAGAGAGAGAGTGCGGTTAATATATTTTTTCTTTTCCTTTTTGATTCCTGGACGACAAATAGTCTTGATATCCTGTCCCTTGGGTCTTTTTCAAACGTTATTAGTGAAGTAAAACAGTCATAACACATATCGCCCCATGACAGACGTCTTCCACATTTCGGACACATTATCGTTCCACATCTCTTGCAGCTATAAGCCTTATTCCTCTTAACCCTTAGCAGTCCGATAAATGTTATGGTTATCATAAGTCCGACAACAGGAGTTAGCCACAGAGGCAATAAAGTGACCTGAATGATATAATCTCCGGAAGTGTGCCCTGCGAGTCGCCAGAAGTCACTCTGCTTCAATGTCTCGTCTATATAGAAAGAATTCGGCTCCCTGGAGCTAACTTCCCGGTATCCGGTAATGGCGTCGGGATCAATTGCTTTCGCTTTGTCAAAATATTTGTCTCCCTCAGAGAAGTTGAGTTGTTCTCTTGATATCTGGCTAAGGTTATAATATGCGCTTACAAGGGGTTTTAGCCCTGCAGCTTTCTTGAACATGGCAATGGCTTTGTTGTTTTGCCCCATAATTGCATAACAATTGCCGAGGTTATTGTAAACAATGGCGTCATCAGGATCATTTTCGATCAGCTTTTTGTAACTGGATACCGCTTCCGCCAGTCTGCCTTCACGTTTAAGGGCCAGGGCATAGGAAAACACCTCGTCCCTTTCTTTTGAATGCGATAATACGTTGATTGCATAATTGTTGTCCTCGCCCTCATTTACTGCTACGACCGCTTTCAGGGCAGAAGACATCTCTGCTGAAAGTAATATTTGCACGGGTTTCAGAAACAGTGGCAACAATATGAGTGCACCAAGAAAGACATATGTTACGATAAGGTCTGTTTTTTTGAAATACAGGGAGAGCAGCATCAGGACAGAAGCAAAAAAGTAGAGCGGCCCCATGGCAGATATGAAAAAAACCAGGACAAGGATAAAAATGTTCCTGTTCTCCTCTTTTATCTCATGAGTCATCAGCGGCAGGTCAACGGACAGTCTTACAAGCACAACAACTACTATGGTAAATACAAATGCCAAAAGAAGACCGATGGTGAAGACCCCAGCAAGGTTAAACGACCACCAGAAATTTCGCTTATATGCCCTGAACCCTTCTATCAGGTAATGAATAGTGTCATAAATGGCGGTTGGTGATTTTGAAAAGCTTACCCATGCGAGGTAAAAATAAACTGCAGGCAGGTCCGGTGAGTACTTTAATGCTTCTTTGAGATACGCCATTACTTGCGATGGGTTATTATGGGCCTTGTTTATCAGATAATAAGAATAGAAGTCTGCATTTCTGAGCCCTTTTGCCCGTCTCCGGTCGTATTCGTTTTTAGCAGGCTGTTGCCCGGGCGAGGGTTTGGAAAAAGGCGTCGAATAGACCTCTTCAGGGACGGTTTTGTCAGCCGGGGTTACAGGAGAGGATGCCGGGGGTGTGTCCTCTGCATGTAACGTTGTGATAAGGCACAGGGTAAGAGCAATAACTGCAAGAATGTGTTTCATGATTTCCGGACCATCCTCGATTCCTCTCCGTTTATCAATCTTTTTATATTGTCTTTATGCTTGATAATAATCAGGGCGGCAATTATTAATGAGATTAAAAATTTTCCTTCCGTGTTGTCAATTATAAAAATAGTGAGTGGAAGGAGCAGAAAGGCCAAAATGGCGCTGAGGGATGAGATTTTTGATATTACAAGAACTATTATCCAGATAGCTGCGGTAGCGAGTGCGGCAAAAGGAGAGTAGGCTAAAAGTACCCCCAGAGATGTAGCCACACCCTTCCCACCCCTGAATTTCAGAAAAATGGAAAAATCATGACCTGCTATGGCACTCAGCCCTATAATGCCGACCCTGGTATCATCTGGGAAAAATTTCCAGGCAACCAGAACAGGGATAACCCCCTTTGAAATGTCGCCTATCAGGGTAATCAGCGCCTCTTTTTTCCCGATGTTTCTGAGTATGTTTGTCGCCCCGATGTTACCGCTGCCTTTTGTTCTTATGTCGATACCCTTTGACCTGGCAACGATAAGCCCGACGGGAATTGAACCTGTCAGGAAGGCTGAAATGGCCAATAGCATAAGTATCATATTTTTTTCCAGAAGTTTATTGTGTATTGAACGGCCGATGTAACCGCCAAAATAAGTGATATTATAATGAGTAGCATCCCTGAGTCGTAAAGATCGATCCCGAAGAAAGAATCCCTGATTATTAAAAAGACGATTGCGGTTATCTGGGTAGCCGTTTTGAGCTTGCCTCCCATCTCTGCCTTGATGACTATATTTTTTGCAAGCGCAACGACCCTTAAAGCGGTGACGAAAAACTCTCTCACGATTATCAGAATGGCGATCCATGCGGACAATATCCCCTGGTCAACTAAAAGTATAAGGGCTGTTATGACGAGGAACTTGTCGGCAATCGGGTCGAGAATGGTTCCAAAGGTTGTTACCTGGCCATAGAGCCTCGCAAGATAACCATCGAGGAAATCTGTTGCAGCTGCTATAAGAAAGATAAGCGAAGCTAAAACAGGATGGCCCGGCATTATGAAAATGAAGAATGGTATGAGGACTATTCTGCTTAATGTCAGGACCGTTGGAAGATTAAGCCTTGGCATAGCCATCTATTATTTCCCTCCAGAGTCCTTTGGCTTTCAGAATAAATTCGGTTATACTCCTGACAGCACATTTGCCGCCTTCTTCATCAGTTACAATATCAGCGAAAGCGATTATATCCTGTTGAGCATCGGAGACAGCGACTGCCAGTCCAACTCTTTTCATGAGTGGAATATCTACTACATCATCTCCCATGTATGCTATTTCATCATCCCTCAGAGAAAGTCTTGATTTGATATCTTCATATGCAACAACCTTGTCGAGGCATCGCTGATAAATATGTTTTATCCCGAGCTCTTTTGCCCTTAAATCAACTACCTTTGACCTTCTGCCCGTAATAATGACCACCTCAACGCCATACCTCTGCAAAAGCTTTATACCATGGCCGTCCCTGACATGAAACCTTTTGTATTCATTGCCGGCATTGTCAAGTATTATACTGCCGTCTGTCAAAACACCGTCAACATCGAGGATAAGAAGCTTTATCCTCTCCGCTTTTTCAATTAACAGCCTTTTGTTGCCTGATGAGCTTCTTCCGGGAGCAGTTTTTTTAGGGGATTTTTTTTTCTGCATTAATTTACATCATATATATATATGTAGGAAAAATCAAGGCATTACATTTGTGCACAATTATGTACCCTTTCTATCCCCCTTTGTATTTCTTTGAGACATGAGGGTTTCATAAATCTTCTGGCAGCATATGCCAACTGTGATTAACGAACAAGTCCAATAAGAAAATTGCAATAAGTTACCAGACCATTTTCCCATTCAGAAAATTCCGAGTAATCTCGTGCCCTGGATTAGCAAAGAACTCACTACTTCCGGATTCCTCAATAACCCTCCCGCCATACATGAATATAATCCTTCCGGCAATCCTCCCGGCCTGGAACATATTATGGGTTACCATTAATATCGTTATCCCTCTTTCAGTGTTAACGCCATGAAGTACGTTTTCTATGATCCCGGTATTAACCGGGTCCAGAGAGGCGGTCGGCTCATCAAGAAAGAGGTATTGCGGTTTAACGGCGAGTGCCCTTGCGACCGCTACACGCTGAGCCTCTCCTGACGACAGGGTCCTTATACTTGAGTAAGATTTGTCCGAGAGTTGAAATTTTTCAAGAAGTTCTGTTACCCGTTCCCTGATTAAAGCCTTCTTCATCTTCCTGATCTTCAGCCCATAGGCAAGATTATTGAAGACCGTATCATTAAAAAGAGAATCGCCGGGAAGCACAACGGCTATCTTTCTCCTGAACGAGATGTCGTTTTGCGGTTCAGCATGACTGCCACCGTATCTGACTTCGCCCGAATCGGCCGGTTCCAGGAGAGAGGCTATCCTGACCATTGTTGATTTACCGCTGCCGTTTGGCCCTATTACGGCATTAATGATTCCTTTGCTTATCATGGCAGAGCAGTTTTTTAATGCAGCGGCGCCATTGTAACTCTTCGAAACGTCTTTTAATACTATGTTCATCTGTATACCTTACGCTGGAACAGGAATAGAGCGGCATTCAGGAATAGCGAGATCAGAAGCAGTATGATTCCAAGAGCTATGGCAAGTTCGAAATTGCCTTTATCATACTCCAGTGCAATTGTTGTGGTCATTACCCTTGTGTATCCTGCGATGTTTCCACCCACAATGAGAACGGCCCCCACCTCGGCCATTACCCTCCCGAGGCCCGCCATAACAGATGATATAATACCGTACCGGGCATCCCTGATAACGGCCACCGATGCCTGGATGTCCGTTGCCCCCAGGCCCAGAGCAGCAAGCCTTATGTTCGGTTTTACCATCACAATTGCTGCGTGGCTCATGGCGGCAATAATGGGGAAGGCAAGAATAATCTGCGCAATAACCATTGCCGAAGGGGTATAGAGAAGACCCATAAAGCCAAGGGGACCGTTCCTTGAAAGCAGGAGATACAGGAAGAGGCCCACTACTACCGGAGGAAGCCCCATGGACGTGTTCAGAAGGTTTGTGAGAAATCCCTTAAACGGAAACCGCCTGAATGCGAGGACATACGAAAAGACAATTCCCAGGAGAGATGCGATAACTATGGCGGCGCCGGACACCAAAAGAGAAAGAACAACAATTCCGGCCAGCTCCCTGTTCAGCGACAGGATCAGTTCAAATGCCTTTTCAAACGAGATCAGTATTCCGTACATTCGACAGGTATTTCCCCGGCATTATTTTGCATCCGGATGAAAGAGCTGCTCGCCGTGTGACTCCGTGAACCCTGCAATAGTTTTTTGACCTTTCGGCGATATGAGGAAGTTTATGAACCTGAGCGCTTCTTTATATTTAACGTACTTATGCTTAAGCGGATTGACCGCCATCACACCATACTGGTTGAAGAGCATCTTGTCCCCCTGCACCATTATCACCATATCGAGATGTTCTTTATCCTGCAACGCAAGCCATGTTCCCCTGTCGGTAAGTGTATATGCCTTCTTTTCATTCGCAATCCTGAGTGTCTTTCCCATTCCCTGTCCGACCTCAAGATACCATTTCCGTCCTTTCGGATCGATATGCGCTATTTTCCATATCTTCAACTCTTTTTTATAGGTGCCGGAGTTGTCCCCCCTTGATACAAAGATTACCTTTTCAGTGCTGAGCTTCCTGAAGGCATTCACCGCTTTTTTCATGCCCTTTATGTCCGCCGGGTCACCGGGAGGACCTACTATAACAAAATCATTGTACATTACATCATGCCTGTCCACAAAATATCCTTCCCTGACCATCTTTAATTCATCGTCCTTCGCATGCACAAATACCACATCCGCATCTCCCCTCTTGCCTATCTCGAGCGCTGCACCTGTCCCTACGGCAACGACATCCACCTTTATGCCTGTATCTTTCTCGACAATCGGCAGGAGATATTCAAAGAGTCCGGAGTTCTGGGTACTTGTGGTAGAGGCACAGCGTATCCTCGTCTTTGCGAACAGTGTTGAAACAGTACATAACGATAAAAGCATTACGAATAAAAACAATCCTCTGAATCTCATTTCCGGACCTCCATTTTATTATTTTTTAAGCCGTTATTATGGATGGGACCGCATCGGGATAAAACAGATGGTTACCATGTTTGACATAGCCGGCTATAAGCTCCTGCCCCTCCCGTGAAGTAACAAAGGCAATAAAATCCATTGCCGCCCTGTACTTGACCCCCGGGAATCTACCCGGATTAACAGCGATGACGCTGTACTGATTTTTCAGCATAGACCCGCCCTGGAAGAGACTCTTCAGATCCACTTCAGACTGGTAATTGAGAAATGTTCCTATATCGGAAAGCGAGTAGGCCATTTTCCGGTTTGCCACGAGGAGCGTATCACCCATCTTGCCGCCTGTCTCAAAATACCAGCCTTTCCCCTTCGGGGTAATGCCGGCATCGTCCCATATATCAAGTTCTTTAATATTTGTTCCCGAGTCATCACCCCGGGAGACAAAGGGGAGAGCGCTTTCGGCAATTAATTCAAAGGCCTCTTCTGCGTTTCCTGCATTTCGTATCCCTGCAGGGTCTTCAGCCGGGCCAAGTATAATAAAATCGTTATGCATTACTACTCTCCTGTTTATACCGTACCCTTCGGCTATAAACTTCTCCTCCCTGAAGGGATCATGCACAAACAGGAGGTCCGCTCCTCCCCTTTTGGCAAGCCGGATAGCCTTACCTGTTCCTACGGCAATCACCTCGATCTTAACATCATTACAGGATGATTTCTCATATGACGGAATTAAAATGTCAAAGAGCCCTGAATTCTGGATGCTCGTTGTAGATGCAATCACCATATTTATCTTTTCCCTGACCACATTCAAAAATACGCCCGGCAGGGTCAAAATGTCAAATTCATTCCATTCATTTAATCTATGAATATATTTCATAGCACTAAATGATAACTTGACAATTTTATTCCCGGTTATTAAAATTAACCAGGAAACTGAAGCTAAATTATAATGAAATATTTTCATGGAAGACCATAAGTTAAAGGCATTCTGCCTTATCGTTGAAACAGGAGGCTTTTCAAGGGCGGCAAAAGAAAAGTTCATGACCCAGTCCGCTATGAGCCATCTCGTAAAAAACCTTGAGGATGAATTTGGGACACAGTTCTTTCACCGGCAAGGCAGTGCCGTGATTCCTACGCCTGCCGGCAGGGTTTTCTATGAGCACGCCAAACAGATACTTGAACGGTATAAAAAAATGGAAGATGATATTTATGCACTTATTCAGAAGGTAAAGGGCACGGTGTACATTGGAGCGAGCCAGACTGCAGCAGCCTATCTGCTGCCACAGGTGTTTTACAGCTTTACAAAAGTCCATCCCGAAGTTAGAATGGAACTACTCGTATCAAGTACCGAAAAAACAATCGACAACCTTCTTGAAGGGAAAATAGACCTGGCAATTGTCGAGGGGACAGTAAAAAAATCATCCGTCTCTTTAGAGGAGATAGCTGAAGACGAGATAGTCATAATTGCATCCGATGACAACCCCCTGTCCGGCAAAAGCATTGTTACACCCGGAGACCTCATATCCCAGCCATTCATAATGCCTGAAAAAGGTTCAGGAATAAGAGAATTCATTGAAGATTTCCTGCACACTTCAAAAATAAATCCGAAAGACATAAAAGTATCGATGACTCTCGGCAGTACTGAAATGATAATCCATATGGTTCAGGCAGGAATAGGTATATCCTTTGCTTCCAAGTGGACGGTTTTCGAAGCAATAAAAGAAGGCTCGATCAAACTGCTGAAAATATCAGGCAAAAAACTCCGGAGGAAATTTTATTTAATGAACCTTGATAAAGAGCCCTCGACTATAGCCTCCAAAACATTTAAGGAATTTACTAAAGGATATCGTTTTTTTATACCCTTTTAAATGAATAGCGAGCGGAAGTGAGCGAATATAATAATAAAAACTTCCCTGCATTAGATTACCGGTGGCGGAGCCACTGGGAAGATCAAGGAGGTTCTTCGCGGATTTGTGTGGAAATAAGCAGGCGGCTGTCCGGAAATAGAATAAAGCAGGTCTATATGAATATTACCGTGTTTTACCTATTTTATGTTTCCGGATTTTATAGCCTATCTGTCTCGATGTGATCCCGAGCAGCCGGGCGGCCCTGGCCTGGATCCACGCGCTTTTTTCAAGAGCATCAATGATACGTTCTTTCTCCATCTCTTCCACTGTCGACGATAATGTCCCCCTTAACAGTGAGGCAGACCTCGATCTGCCGTGTCTGATATCCAGCGGAAGGTCAGTCACTGTAATTTTTTTCCCCTTTGACATCACTACAAGTCTTTCTATTGCATTCTCCAATTCTCTTACGTTACCGGGCCATTCGTAATTGACAAGAATATCAAGAACTCCAGTCGTGATGGAAATGGATTTTCCGTTCTCCCTGTTAAACCTGTCAAGAAAAAATTCCATAAGCAGCGGGATGTCTTCTCTCCTCTCTCTCAGGGGCGGCATGAATATCGGTACTACATTAAGCCTGTAATAAAGGTCTTCTCTGAAATGACCGTCCGATACAAGTTTCTCTATATTTCTGCTCGTGGCAGCTACCAGTCTGACGTTTACTTTTATTGTTTTTTCACCGCCTACTCTTTCAAACTCTCTCTCCTGAAGCACCCTCAATATCTTGGGCTGGAGTGATAAAGGAAGATCCCCGATCTCATCAAGAAAAATCGTACCTCTGTCTGCGAGCTCGAATCTGCCTTTTCTCATAGCAGTCGCTCCGGTGAAAGCTCCTTTTTCGTGACCAAACAATTCCGACTCAAGAAGACCTTCAGGTATCGATGCACAATTAAATTTTATAAACGGCTCCTTTGCCCTTGGGCTCATGAAATGGATTGCCTTGGCAACAAGTTCCTTGCCGGTTCCGCTCTCGCCTCTCAGGATCACATTGGCACGTGCAGGCGCAACGCTGTGAACGGCTTCAAAGACCTCCTGCATACTGTCGGATTGGCCGATAATATTTTCGACCCTGTATTTACCCTTCAGCTGACGGGTCAGCTTGTTCTTTTCCTCAATAAACGCCTCGCGCTCTCTTTCCATCTCATTATGCAGCTTTACCGAATATGCAATCAGGGAAGCAATTATCTTCAATAGTCTCAGGTCTTCTTCAAAAGATATAAGTCCTCCTTTAAAAAGGCGGTCAACACTTAAAACCCCAAGTGTCTCATTCTTGAACTTGATCGGCACACAGAGGTATGCAATGTCTTCATTTTTAATCTTTTTCCTCGCACCTGTCCTGTTCAGAAAAAGAGGTTCGTCACCGACGTTGGGGATAACTATCGGAGAGCCGTGTTTGGCAACTCTGCCGATAATCCCTTCTCCCAATTTATACCTGCCCCGCCTTATCTCATCAGCAGTCATGCCGACGGCGCTTTCTATAGAAACTTCGCTACCCTTCCTCAGAGCAACTGTTCCCCTCTTCATATCGAGATATTCCGAAAGCACTCTTAAAACTCCCCGAAGGTTGGTTTTAAGGTTCAGCGACGAGCCCAGTATTTTGCTTATCTCATAAAGAGCGGTTAATTCTATTGTCTTGTAATCTCTTTTCATTTCTTACAGTTTACCTTACTCCGGATAATTTATAAACCATCACTGCGGACGGCGGATTTGAGCCATGTCCGCTGTCTACATGTCACCCGGTTCATGAATAGTGCGGGTTAGGAATAAAACTAAGTAAACTCAATGCAGCACCACAAATCCGGGAATATCTATGAAAGTTTATTAATTTCATCTTTATTGTTTAATCAATACAGGCGGGACACAAAAGGATGGCATATCAGGACGCAGCTTCTTCGGCAGCGAGTTTTTTGTTTACAAAAAACTGCTGTATTATGCTTAATAGATTGCTCATCAACCAGTAAAGCACTAAACCGGAGGGAAAATTCAGAAACATGAACGTAAAAATTATGGGCATGAACATCATGATCTTGGCCTGCTTGGGATCTGCAGAAGTAGGAGTCATCTTTTGCTGAAGGAACATTGTGGCACCCATGATTATCGGAAGTACATAGATCGGATCTTTAGCTGAAAGGTCCTGTATCCATAAAATCCATGGCGCATCCCTCATTTCTATTGCAACGAGGAGGACCTTATAGAGAGCAAAAAAGACCGGAATCTGTACAAGCATCGGGAGACAGCCGCCCATGGGATTTACCTTGTATTTCTTGTACATCGCCATCATCTCTTTTTGCATTTTCTGGGGGTCTTTCTTGTACTTCTCCTTGATCTCAGCCATCCTGGGTTGCAACGCCTGCATCTTTTTCATTGATTTCTGCCCCTTGTTGAGCAGGGGAATAAAAGGCACCCTCAACAGGATTGTAAGAACAATGATAGACCATCCATAGTTGCCGATTAATTTGTTGATATATTTCAACAGCCAGAATATTGGTCTTGCAATGATGGAGAAGAAACCAAAATCAACTATATTTTCAAGCCCCAGATTCAGGGGCTTAAGTTCATCGATTACCTTCGGTCCCGCATAAAGAACATATTGGCTTTTGCCCGCTTTAACCTTGAATGCCACAAGGCCTGAATTCTGCCTGCTCCACAGTTTGACCTCGGAGACCTCTGTGAGAGGAACCAATGCAGCAAAAAAGTACATGTCTTCATCAGCGGCCCATTTGAGGTCTACAGGGGTCAATAGCACAGGTTCTTTCAATTTTGACGGCTTATACTCTTTCCTGTCCGTACCCATAAGGATTACAGGGCCTATATGGGCACGATATCCTTCAGCTCCGGTAATGCCGAAATGCTCACCGAGGGTAATCCAGTAATCACCGATCCCTTTTACATCATCAGTCAGATCAACCCTGCAGGAATCGGCATAAAATTTCATTGTTCGCCTGATACTGATTCCACCCGAGTTGTAAACAAAGGTCAGGACACCGTGAGGGTTCTTTTTATTTAATTTAAGATTGCCTCCGATGATTTTAAAATTTATGGATGAAAGATTAAATTCGGTATCAGTTCCAAGCGCCAAAGGAAGGATGTCTCCGATTCCCTTACTCAGAAATATCGGCGCACCCTGTTTAGTCCTGTATTTCTTCAGTTCCCATTTTTTTATAACTCCACCCCTTGAAGAAAATTCAGCGATATATAAAGGAGTTTCTACCTTTACCAGCGTTTCCTGGAGATTCCCTGAAATCACGGGATGAATTTTCTGCGGGATAGCCTGCTTTTCAGTGACAGCAGGTTTGGATGCCTTCTCATGTGGCCGGACCTGTTGCACAACCTTACCCGGTTTTTCCACCCTTGGTGTCGGCTTCACAAAAAAATACTGGTATCCTATCAATACCAGGAAAGAAACAACTATGGCAATCAATGCCCTCTGGAAATCCTTGTTATCCATATTTTATCTCAATCCTATTTCACCGGGTCATAGCCGCCCGGATGAAAAGGGTGGCACCTGCTTATTCTCCTGAGGGACATCCATCCTCCCCTCAACATACCATATTTTAATATGGCTTCTCTGGCATACTCGGAACATGTCGGTGAAAACCTGCATGCCTGCGGGAACAGGGGAGATATCAAATACTGATAGAATCCTATTATTTTTGCCATCAACCTTCTCAATTGATCTTCCCTGTGGCCTGTCTGCGTGCGGCACGCACAGGCAGGCTCCGCCACCGATAATCTAATGCAAGGAATTTTGCATTATTATATCCGCTCTCTTGTCCCCGTGATAAGACCACGGGGAATACGCTCGCTATCCATATTAACTGCTCCTGAAACTGCATACAATATCCTTGAGTTCTCTATAAACATCCTGCATCTTTGCAGAAGCACATTCCCTCTTGCCGACAAAGACAAAATCGTATCCTTTATAAAGCATGCCTGGTTTGTCCATTTCATCAAGCAATTTTCTCAGGGCTTCCCGGTAAAGTCTCCTGATGCGGTTTCTTGTAACTGCAATGCCTGTCTTTTTGCTGACGGCAAGGCCGATTCGATTGGAATGGGATTTATTCTCACTAACAAACAGTATGAAGTGCCTGCGGGGAAACCTTCTCCCTCTGGAAAAGACTTCTCTGAATTCGTATGGTTTTATTAAACTGCCAATCTTTTCCGTCCCTTGGCCCTTCTTCTGTTTATGATCTTTCTTCCGCCTCTGGTCTGCATCCGCGAGCGGAAGCCGAGTCTCCTTTTTCTTCTTCTGTTGTGTGGACGGTAAGTAGTATATGTTCCCATTTTGACCTCACAAATGCTTGTTAATAGAGTATGAAGTATAAAATGAGAGAGATTATTATGTCAAGGCTATTCATGACGGGGGCCGCATGGCAATTTCCCCCATATCTCGTCATCTATCTCATCAACATATTCACTGATCCGGAAAACAGCGCCGCAATTCATGCAGCGTAAAGTCACATTCTTTCAGGTGAAGAAGCAAGTCAGGCGCCTGCCGCATTTCCTGCAGAGCAAGTCTTTTTGCACTATTCAAAACACTCCATAATTCTCAATTTGTTTATCTCTATATGTCTTCTTTCGCACCATACCTTCCCGACTGAGGGAGCCCTTCCGGCAGGCATGTACTTCTTTGCCCGGCTGCAGTCCCGGCATCTCTTTGATTGCACCGAGACCGGGGGGACAAAACAGGGCAGGTTTCTGTTCTGACCCATCGCTATCTTTCGCTTGCCGCACCAGACAGTTCCGTTGGAAAGCCTTTGCCCGTCAGGTGATCTTTCAAGGCCGAACTTGCAGTATTTACAGGTATAGATCATAAGATACCGAAATCAGCGAAATTAATTATATTATATAGCAATACGGGACAGGCCGCTTCCTGATTTTATTATTATGGGGCGAAAAAACAAAAAAATCCGGATCGAACAATGGAGGCATTGAAGCCGGGGGATTCATTTTAATTCAACATATAAACAACAGGCACAATAATTTTAGCCTCGTTGGGGGGCAATAGGGAAGGGGATTTATTAACAAGTCGCCTTTTGCCCTCCGCCGTCCGCCCGGTACCCGCTTCATGGATAATGAGGGTTAAATCTCCAGCAGGCTCAATTTATTCTCTTTCCATACATAAACGTGTTCTACACGGCTGCCGTCCAAAACAATAAAAACCGCTCTTTGTCCCTGCAGGGATAAATCCGTGACAGCCGCTGCAAGTATCTGCTCAGGGGACATACCGGCCTTCCTGAAAAATTCAAGTTCTTCGATAAATGAGCTTCCGTAAGGAAGAAATGGCGGGCCTGCATCGCTCCCCGGTAAAACTCTTACACCTGCGTCTGAAGCCTCTTTTATCGCGTTCAGATGTGCATCTACTGCAATATCTATTATGTATTTCTCATTTTGAGTCTTTGCAACTTTCTTCAGGCTGTTAAGTGCGTTAACAGTAGGCACAAAAGACACGCCTCTTTCCCTCATCATGTGCAGTGTCTCACCGGAGACGGAAAAGCCGTGGACAACAGAGGATGCACCGGCAAGCACTGCATCTCTTATACGGTCATCTCCATTTGCGTGGCATGTCACATCCAACCCCTTTTTATTGGCATATCCTGTTATTTTTTCAAGAACATCCCTCTCAAAACCGCCCTTCGTAATCCTTCCGGATGCCGGATCAAACACCCCGGAATTAATGACCTTTATATAGCCGGCTCCCTTTGATATCAGTTCGTCTATTAACCCTTTTGCCTCGTGTACATCCGAAACTCCCCTGCCGATATATTTACCGTATCCGCCTTTCCTGTATATGGCATAACCACATGCCTTCACCCTGAACGGCGACTTGAGTCTTCGTTCCATTTCCAGGCCATATCCGCGGCTGTCACCTCCTTCATCTACAGAAAAGATCCCGTGTTTCATAAGATCCGTTTCAGCTTCTATATGACCGGAAGAATTTCTTCCTGAAAAATGCAGGTGATAATCATGAAAGGGCGGGGTTATGGTCTTTGAAGATAAATCCAGTACACGTCTGCCTTCTTCTTTCTCAACTCCATCAGTTATGGACTCGATCAGGCCACCCCTGATGACAAGACACTGATTGCCGGCAAATCGTCCATCCGCTTTCAGCAGCTTTCCCGCTCTGACAAGTATCAGATCTCCGTTATCCGGCATATTTACGCATCAATCGGTGCCTTATCAAGGTGATGCCATAACTCCTGTGGCATTAAGGCCTTTACTTTTTCAGCGGAAAGTATTGAGCTGCCTTTATCCGAACTTGTCAGAGCATTTTTATCAATCTCATCTCTGAATTTCAGGATATCACGCAGCTGGCTCACACGCCTTGGTCCCGGGATTACTGCAGATACGTGGGGCCGGGAGCAGATCCACAGAAGGACCGCAGATACTTTTGAAATCCCTTTTTTGCCGGCAAGAACTTCAAGCTGTCTGTTCCATTCAAGAACTCCCTGACCGGAGAAAAGGGGGTTCCCGGCACGCAGGTCATTTTTGCCTATCCCCTCTTTACCGAGAGAACTTTTGCCCGTACCCAGCAGACCCTGTTCGAGCGGAGATATTACACAGTTTATGCATCTGTCGCTTCCTGCCGCCAGTATCTCTTTTTTATTCCGGACAGGGTTAAAATGTACCTGATGAGGGATATTTTTCTCTTTATCCAGATAATCCCCGACCTGTTCCGCCGTGAGATTCCCCACCCCCCAGTACCTGATGAGCCCCCTTTTCTTCAAATCCTTCAGTGCCCCGATACTTTCATTTACAGGGATTTCAGGGTCCGGCCAATGGAGCTGGTACAGGTCGATGTAGTCTGTTTTTAATCTCTTCAGGCTTTCGTGCATCTGTGTCTCCAGTTCACCGGGTGATGCCCGGTGCTCGACCCTCCTGCCATTCCAGGCAAGCCCGCCTTTTGTGGAAATGAAAAACTCTTCACGGTTTTGCTGTATGATTTTCCGGATCAGATATTCAGACCTGCCGTGTGCATACAAATCTGCTGTATCAAAATGCCGGATGTTCTTTTCAACTGCAGACTCAAGCACCTTTAGAGATTCACGTTCATCATGGGGGCCGAACCCTTCTCCTCCCATGCTCCAGGTCCCTATCCACAGCCACGGAGTCTTTGCATTTACAGGATTTCCTGGCAAGAGTATTTTTTCTTTTTTCATAACAATTCCAGCCGCAGAGCACACAGGGGACAAATAAATATTCCGCCACAGACATACACCGGCAAAAAAACCGGACACTTCTCTAATAAAGCCTGTGGAAGTCCGTGGCTATAAAGCTTTTTCATATTGATCCCGTTGTGGTTCTTCGTTCATTAATCCGTAACGTTCATGCAGCGACTTTGCAAAGAGATAATCAAGGTGTATGTACGAATCAGGATGATAGCCGAATACCTTGTCCCATACATCCCGGCGTTCCATGCAGAAATAGATCAGGTTGTCTTTCCGTACATGTTTCCTTAATTCACTGTATAGATGTTTATACATACTCACTCTAAGCGGTTTTACATAACGCATCTTTGCATCATCGCCGGCGACCATCTCTGCGGCCGTCAGCCTGCTGCCCGGATAATTGTTTTCTATCTTTTTCTTCATTTCAGGGTTAAACCTGAGACTGCCTATCGATATCCATGCGACTCTCTCCGGCCCGACAGCCTCAAAGACCCTGCTAACCAGGGACCTGTAAGCATCTTCCCATCCATCATGTATAATCATGGGGTCAAAATGCAACCCAACCGGATATCCTGCATTCGCAACCCTGTGCATAGCATCAAGCCTGTCATTCAGAACCGCCGTACCGTGCTCTTCCGTCTCAATGACATGATCAGTATTCAGAGACCATGAGACAACCGTCCTGCCATTGTGTTCGATATCGGGGAGCGTATCAACACAGCCGGACTTTGTCTTCAGTTCCAGTACGGCGTTGTCCAGCCCTGCAAACTCTCTGACAAGCCTTGCGGCCTGACCGGTCTTATACTCAAGAGCCAGGCTGTCGCCCAGTTCCCATGTCCCGATGCGAAACAGCCTCCGCGGCTCCCCGTCCAGTTTCAATCTGACTTCATCCATGAGCGCGTCAATGTCATCCACGGATTTGGTGATACCATCGTTCAGGTAATTCTGGAGGAAGCAGTAGGAGCATTCAAACGGGCAGTTATGTACGGAACTCAGCACCTGCACATGGCAGCATATATATTTTCTATTAAAGGTCGCACATGTGCCCATCGCCTTACCCTTTTTCGGGATAGCCCGGACTATATCCTTTCCATCCCTGTAGTGAGAAATTATACCTGTCTCCGTGTCTCTGTGGTTTGTCACTGTTTCATCGTGCATCTCAGAGCTCATTCAGGATATTCCCTATTGCCCTTGCTGTTTCAGCCGCGTTCAGGATGTTCATTAAATCATTCCACTCTTTTGCGCTCTCCGGATGAATGCTCAAATCCGCTCTCCTGTTCTCGAGCGTCCTGTCCCATGATATATTTATCTCTTCCGGCAGGTTCAACTCATCTACCATCTTCTGTATCTTTGCATTCACGCCGGTGAGGGTCGGATAGCGTCTTTCATGAATAAGCCGCCGCAATCTCTCTGTCCTCTCACGCGGATTCAGGCCCGAATTAATGATTCCCTCAACTTCATCATCCTTTGCGAAATCACTGACGGTTTTATTGTTTGCCCTCAGATAATCCTTCAGGTTCGATGCAACCTCATCGAGTACAGATGCGCTCAGGTGCAGCAGCGGCTTCCATGCCATGATGTGCACGAGAAGGTCATGGGGGTAGTATGCCAGGTTGAGAATCTGCTTCAGGGAGAATCTTTTTTCATGGCAGAATTCTTTCAACTCCGCAGGAAGCCCATGGATGCGCCTGCACTCTTCGATAAAAGACCTGTGCGGTTTCAATTCAAGGGGCGGACAGATGAATTTCAATACCCGTTCTTCCGAAGCGCCCAGGTCGAGAGCGAATAAAACAAACCGGATTTTACTTATAGCGCTCTTTTTTATCCTGCTTAATTTATTGTAAAAAATTATCGCGACAATCTCTTCAGCCGGTGTCGATTCGGGCATAACGACTGCTTCAACCGCAGTCAAACCACTCTGCCGGGCGAACCGGATACGTTTAAAACCGTCAATAAGGTGATACTCCCCGCAATTATCTCTATATACAAGAACAGGCGTAAGGACTCCGAAGTCCTGTAAAGACCTTTCAATATGAGGCTCAAGGTCATCATCTCCGGACAGAATGCCTTTACATGCAAACCGGCTCTTATCAATACGTATATCGTTTATCCGTACACATTGGATCGGCATTACATGGATTCCTTATCCTGCTCTCGACAGGGAAAAATAACCTGAGAATCTCTGTGCTCCCATCAGAATATAGTTAAACCGTCCCAGATACAACTCACCTGTCCTGATACATCTGACATAATCCCGGATTCTCCGCGTTATAAAAGTATTTTCGGGCCTGTCATAGTTTATCATTACCACCGGGACCGAATTTAATTCTTTGCAAACTCCCTCTTCAAGGTAAAAGTATCCCCACTTTCTTTCCTTAAACAAAACATTGCATCCCGACACACCCCCATTACCGGGATAAAAGACCTTTCTGTGTGAAAGCCTTTTAAGGCTCGGAAGCACGGTTAACATATCAACAAAGTACTCCCCCGAAAACCCTGACACCTCCGGGGTTGTTGCATTAACAAACAGCGCATCGAGTTCCTTATGATCTTTCGGGAATTCCATTCTATATTTTTGGGCTCTTCCGGCTTTTGTGTGGGGAACCATCGGCCTTCCCCTCCCTTGAGGGGAGGGGATTGAGGGGAGGGTGTCTCAAACAATTTTCTCTTATCACCTCTAATACGCCTTCCATGTTATTCAACACCTCATTGTTCCAGAACCTTAAGACCTTGAACCCCTCTGACTTAAGCCATACATCTCTTTCTTCGTCCTTCTTATTGCCTGCGTGCTGCCCCCCGTCCACCTCTATCACCAATGATTTATCAAGACATATAAAATCAACAACATAATTTCCTATTGGTTGCTGCCTCCTGAATTTGAGCCCCTCTACCTGTTTCGCCCTTAAATGTTTCCATAGCAGCCTTTCGGTATCCGTTTGCATCTTTCTGAGGGTTTTGGCCGTATTGACCAGCCTCTTAGTCAATCCAATTCACCCCCACCCTGACCCTCCCCCTCAAGGGGGAGGGACCTATTATATTGTTATATTACTTCAAGCTTCCACACAAAACCCGGATGAACCATATTTTTCCTGCACAACACTGCTGTCCAAAACATTTCAGTATTACATCTTACACGCAAGGTGGGGTGTCGAAAAAACATAATAACGACTCCTTTAAAACGTGCAGAACCTGTATTTACCTTCTTCGTATTGCCTTTTACCTATTTTCGGTGTATCTTCCATATTTAAGGTCTGCCATTTAATATGTCCGTCGATTTATTATGTTTATGAGGCATTCCGCCTTGCGTGTATTGTTATTCCGGACAGATATGCCTGCGCAATAATCAGTCGCAACGTCCCCGTTCCGATCGCCGAGCGACTCCATAATATCCCTGTATTCCTGTGCCTCTTTCAGCCTATCGCGTTTCTCATATCCCCGGATCAGTATTTTCAGCTTCTTTTTTAGCACAGGAATGATCTTCTCTCTGAATCCGGAATGCTTTTCTTCCCGCAACATCCTGTATAACGTCCTTACCCTGTAGCGGTCCTGGGCGGGCACCGTTTGTGAGAGCTGGTCTTCATGCCCGCCGTATTTAACAACAGACAGGCCCGGTGCAAGTCCGACCGGATGATGCCTTGAAATCTTCAGCCACAGGTCATAATCCTCACACACGGGATAGCTTTCGTCGAATCCGCCGTACCGCCCGAGCAGAGATTTCTTTGCAAGCGCCGCAGAGGGTGATATGAGACACCTCTCAAGCGACCTCTCCCATATCCAGCCTTCGGGCTTCTCGTGATGCCTGCAGGGGTTCACGCGTTTTCCATTCCTGATCCATTTCTCATCCGATTGTATAATCTCATAGAAGGGATACCTGTCAAGATACCCGGCCTGTCTTTCAAGTTTATCTCTTTCCCACTCATCGTCGGAATCGAGAAACGCCACCCATTCCGTCTTTGCGCGCCTTATCCCCTCGTTCCTCGCACGAGATGGACCACAATTTTTCTCCAGAGAAACCGTTGTGATCCTGTCACCGTAATCCTTCAGGATTCCCCGCGTGCCGTCGGTCGATCCATCATCAACTATTATAATCTCTTCCGGTCTATACGTCTGCCCCAGCGCCGAATCAATTGCGCGCGATATTGTTGCTCCCCTGTTATAAGCAGGGACAATCACCGACACCTTTATCTTATGCATATCCATCCCGGCAAACCGGAACAACCCTCTGAATTTCTCTACAAACAATCCAAGGTTCCTGTTGAAGTCCTCAACCGTATTCCTGTCTGAATAGTCCGTGCCGAACTTGAGGCAGTGAAAGGTAATTGGCGCATTGCGGAATACCCTGGCCTGGGCATGGCATTCCATATCGAGCAGGCCATAGCGTCTCCATTTACCGGGCGCCTCACCCGGCCTTGCATCACTGACGGTGAGTAAAGAATCTGCATTATTTATATTATCGCCGTACGGTATCGGCAACCTTGAATCGAGACGAATCTCTTCTCCGTCCTCATTGACCACAACCCGGGGCTGTATCCATTCACCGGGCGGCACATCACCCCGCATCACCCCGCACGTCCCTGTATTTATAACGAACAGAGGGTTCAGATTATCCCTGATCCACTCCGCAGCTTTCCCCGATGCATCCGGTCCGGCGCCGGTGATTACCACGAGCACACCTCTGACGGAATCACAACCGTTCAGTGCACCCGACTTTAACGCCTCTACCGTAAACACGGGGATATCGTGAGAAACAAGCCATTCCTTCGGCGCCTCTTTTTTCAGCGCGACCGTGATAACGAGCTGTATCCTTGCCCCGATTGATTTCTCAGCCATTTAGCGGACTCCGCACACCCATGAGATTTTTCCTATCCACATGGGTGTATATCATCGTGGTCTGGAAATTCCCGCGACCCACATTGCTGTATACGGATTGTATGGCATCCAGCCTCCGATTCTGAATGAGTGGCGATACCTTCCTTTTGACACTTATGATATCAGCTAATGATTTATCCATATAAGTATAACAACCCCTTGCCCATTTCAGATAACAGGGGATGTATTTCTCCCTCTCCCCTGCCTTCTTCGCAAGATATCTCCCGAATTCACCAGGCATAACAATTTTATAACTTATAGCTGTTCAAAATAAATATACCGTAATCTATAGAGCCGGCCTGGAAAAACTGGACAGTGGCATAAGTGATAAAAGCTGCTCTAAAATAGGAAACTTGGGGTATCAGACATTCAGTCAAAGTCTGATCGCCCCGTACAGGGCAAATGGTGAAGCCGAAATTGGCTGATTGTCCTGAAAAAGACCGAAAGGAGCAGCAGGATGAGCAAAAGACCCAGAAGGAACCATGGAGCATCCTTCAAAGCAAAAGTTGCAATTGAA
>BDTO01000052.1 GCA_002897855.1 bacterium BMS3Bbin05 | reverse complement strand
AATGGCAGTTTATACACAGACTCTAAATATAGTGTCCTACATAATTATTAAATGCTATTTCCTCCCTTTGGCAAAGAGAGGCCAGGAGGGATTTTATTAATCATAACCCACTCCATATTCTTTCCGGGACTGCATAAAGATTTCCCAATACATCTCTTTGGATTTCCCGATATCTGTTTCAGGCCTTTATTATACGAAAGCACAGAACCATCTCCGGGGGTTTTCAAATCCCCTCCCTCGCCCCCCTTTTCTAAAGGGGGTGGAACTATTAATAAGTATACCGTTTAAAGAAGATTTTACCCACTCACATCCACGAAGGCCTATATTATATTATTCTTTTACCATGAAAAGGCCGCTGCAGGGCTTACCCGCCTCTGCTGTGCAGACACCCGTGAACCGAGCCTCAATTCAGCCATAGCCTTATTATTTCATCCTCCTTTGTGCAGGGGAAAACCGGTATTAACGTTTTTTTGTAATCTATCCCCCACGGGGAAGATCAACACTTTCAGGGACTGCTCGCTACAATTCTCCCGGTTTCTTCCGAGACCATGTGACAAATTACCTTTATGCCGTTTCCCTTTAATTTATCTTCGGCGACTCTTTTCGCCATGTTGCATATCTTCCTGAGTGCATCGAAATTGCTGCCGAAATAGAGGGCTGGAAATATATCTCCTGTTTCTCCATTCCTGAAAGGGTCCAGTTCAGCATCATTGAAGCCGATGTTCTTAAGCAGATAAATTAAATCACTCAGGTTGATTTTGTCCTTCCAGAGGGCAATATTTAAAATCCTGTCCCAGAGCAACGAAAGATGCAGTTTTTGTGATGCCGGATTCATGTCCATAATGTACTGAATCGGAGAAGAATCGCAAATTATGTATTTACCACGCTGAAATCTGAACAGTTCTTTATGTGCATTCAGAGATACCTTACTGTCACATAGTACAGTTTCCGTAATCAGGGTAACGGAATTGGCATTTCCATACTTATCTTTCTTCATTTCAACCTGAACCTGCAAAATATTTCACAATGAAAGGTCTGCGGAAACATGTCGATGAGCCTGATATAGTCGAGGTTGTACATATCTCTCAATTTGGCGGCATCCCTGCTGAGTGTTGCAGGATTACAGGAGATATAGAGCAACTGTTCGGGCGCAAGCTCCATCAGTTTTTTCATTATTTGTGCTGTTAAGCCGATTCTTGGGGGGTCTATGATGATAACATCGAATTTTCCTCTCACCTTTATTTCTTCCGCAGTTGATTGAATAAAATGCATATTCTGTACGCCGTCCAATTCCGCATTTCTTATCCCGTCCTCTATAGAGAATGGATTTTCTTCAATTACCGTGACCTTTTTGAACATATTTGAAATGGGAAGTGAAAAATTGCCCGCACCTCCGTAGATATCGAGCAGCGAACCGTATTTTGCCGGCCGTGCAATGTCCGTGTCTCTTTTATCACCATTGAGAGTCTGCTGAGGGCCGAGTATCTCTGCGATGAGATCGGACAACCGGTCGTTCAATGCCCAGTTGCTCTGGAAAAAACTCTGTGCAGAGACCGTATATCTGAGTGCTCCCAAACGAAACTCGGTGGACTTTATCCCGGCGCTTTCCCCGTTGCCGGCAATGACACCTGACACGACCTGTTTTTCTATCATGCTGAGAAGGAAGTCACGTGATACGTTCCCGGAAGGGATATACGCAATTATCTCATCTCCTGCAGTCAGCGTTATTTCAGTGATCCCGGGCGGGATGTCAATATGTTTCAATATTTCCAGAGTATTATTAAGTACAGGATCTAAAAGCAGGCATTTTTTAAATTCAACGACTTCATGGCTGTTTTCCATGAAAAAACCAATTCTTCCATTTTGAATCTTGAATTGAGCCCTGTATCTGTAGTTGAACTGGTCACCATGGATGGCTTTTTCAAGATTAACTTCGTCGAATTTACCTATTCTTCTGAGACAGTCGCACAATATCTCCTGTTTCATGCTTAGCTGTTTTTCGTAGGCAATGTGCTGGTAATGGCATCCGCCGCAAAGCCCGAATACAGGGCAGGGAGGAGACTGCCTGTATGGAGATGGTTCAATTATACTGGTTGCCCTGGTAATATAGTAATCCCTTTTCTTTTCAATTATCTGTGCATCTACTGTTTCGTCGGGTATCGCGCCCTTGACGAAAAATACCTTGTCATCCCTGGCCAGACTCATTCCTCCATATAAGGGGCTTAAAACTTTCAGTTCCATAACTATTTCTCCGACAGTTTCCTGATTGTCTCTTTCAGTTGTGTAAGGTCGGCGGATTTTACAATGTAAGCCTCTGATGCCCAGACACCAAAATCGTCTCTATAATCGTATGCAGTAGACATGATTACAGGAAGTTTTGGATTTTTTTCCTTCATATGTCTGAGTACCTGGATACCGTCCATCCCGGGCATAAGGATGTCAAGGGTTACGATATCAGGGCTTTGTTCGTCAAAAAGTGTGAGCGCTTCCTCTCCTGAACTTGCAACAATTATATCGTATCCCTCGTCTTCGAGTTCTTCCTTGTAAAGCATCCTTATTGAAGGATCATCATCTACAATTAATATTTTCATTGCTTTAGACCTCCTTTACAGGTATATAGATTTTAAATGTTGCGCCTTTACCCGGTTCACTCGTTACTTCGATTTTACCATTATGCTGTTCGATTATCCTGTGAGTTATTGAGAGACCCAGTCCCGTTCCCGTGATTTTTGTAGTAAAAAAAGGATCAAAGAGATATGGCATGTCTTTTTTATCGACACCGTGTCCTGTATCTGAAATTTCAGTTACAACAAAATTGCCTTCAGAATGAGTTGTAATCTTGATCTCTCCATTTTCGGATACCGCATCAAAGGAATTCCTTATCAGATTTATAAAAGCTTCTTTAATCCTGTTAACATCGACTTCTATATTATTAATATTTTCATCAAAAGACAGTACCAGGTCTATCCTCTTTTTTCTTACTTCTTCCTGAAAAAGTGGCAGTATTTCGTTAATTATCGAATTTATTGTTGTTGTCTCCTTTATCAGTCTGATTTCTCTGACGTAACCAAGGATTTCCTTCAGTATCCCTTCGAGCCTTGTGACTTCATTGGTAATAACTGATGCGTAATCCTTAAGACTGCCGTTCAGCTTTTTCTCGAGTCTTCTTGAGAACCCTCCAATGGATACGAGTGGATTTCTTATCTCGTGTGCAACCTTTGCGGCTACTTCGCCCAGTGCGGCCATCCGGTCGGCTGTAGACAGCTTTTCACGGAGTTTTTTCAGTTCCGTGATGTCCCTTACCACATGTACGGTTCCTATAAAATCATTCTGTGGATTGAATATGGGAGAACTTGAAACAAGAAACGTGCCTCCAAGATTGGGATCTTCAATCTCCTCGACATATGCTTTTTTTGTTTCTACAGTCTTGTGATGTGGGCATTGATCCCACGGCTCGTCCATATTGTGGAATACCTTGTAACATTTCTGCCCGATAATTTCTTCAGGCGGTTTGCCGATTTTTTCCGCTACGGCCCTGTTTATATTCTTTATTTCATAATCACTGGAATTGAAATAGACCATATCGGATATAGATTCAAAGATATTTTCGAGTTCGGCTTCAGTAAGTTTTACCTGCTCAAAAAGCCTTGCGCTTTCTACTGCAGCCGCCACCTGATCGGAAAAACCGCTCAAGAATCTTATGTCCTCATCAGTAATGGGTTTTCGGTTGAAATAGTTATCTACCCACAAGACCCCTAAAACCCTGTCTCTCGATACAAGTGGTATTAACGCATATGCCTGTGTGCCGGTCTGCTGGATTAAGATATTATCTGAAAGAGGTTCCTGATGTACATCAATAACATTTATTGCGGTTTTTTCCTTTATCGATCGGGTTATGGTTGTATCCTGATCAAGCGGTATTTCCATGCCCACACTTAGTTTGTCAAGAAATGAGTCTTTTTTCAACGGGCCGTCTTCAACCTCTTTCAGGAGATCGAGAAGCGTTTTCTTGTTAATTGAAAGCCTGTCCCAGATTTGCCATGCCTCTTCAGAGTCGGCAGGGCCCACCCCCATCACACCCCTGACAACATTTTTTTCTTCATCTATCATAAATAGTATGGACCGGTTGAACCCGAGCCCGTCGCTCATGGTTACAGCTGTAAGCACCATCCTCAACAGTTTATTCAGCTCTAATGTTCCCCTCATAGCCGAGCTGATGAAAAAAAGCCTTGATAATTCCTGATTCCTCCTGATAAGCTCTTTTTCCACCTTTTTCTTTTCCGAGATATCCCGGGAGATCCCGCTTATAGCGATCACTTCACCGGATGTATCCTTGATGGGAGATAGTGTAAGGCTTACTTCAAACATCGTTCCGTCTTTTCTCAACCTTACAGTTTCTATGTCCTTGATCGTTTCTCCTTCCTTAATCCTTTCCATATAGCTCTTTTCGGTTTCAATTAAAAAATCAGGAAGAAACGGCAGGAAAGTGTTGATTGCTTCCTCTTCCGTGAAACCGTAGATCTTCTCCGCACCTTTATTCCATGAAGTTACAATACCGTCAAGGTCGGACGTTATTATTGCATCAGCCGAATTGTCGATAAGACTCTCCAGGTATTCCTTGTTTTGTGATACTTCCCTGTAAAGGCTGAGGATTTCTTCCTGGTATAGCACCCGGTCGGTAATATCCTGTATGAATACAACGGATTCAACAACATTACCCTGGTCATCCTTGATGGGATATGAGGTGAGTTCAGCATAATTAATGCCGCGGGACAGTGTTATGGTATTTATCTCTCCTGTCTCGAAAGTGGCTTTTGCTACACAATGAGGACAGATTGGGTGCTCCTCCATATGAAAGACCTCTATGCTGTTTTTTCCTATCATATCTTCTACTTTCTTATCTGTCCAGTTCTCAACGAATCTGTTTGCAAGAAGTATTTTCCACTCCCTGTCGAGAGTGACTATACCGCCTCTGACGCTTTCAAACAGGATATCCATTCTCTTCTTCTCTTCGAGCGCCGCCCTTTCCCGGGTCCTTTCACGCTCGAATATCAGTATCTTTTCAATCGCAACGGAAGTGATGTTTGCAAAACCCTCCGCAGTGGTCAGGTCATCGAAGTCAAAGGAAATGACATTGCCGTCGTCATCTTTTTTGTCGTAAAGACCTATTGTACCGATTATTTTGTCTGAAACTTTCATGGGAACGCATATGACCGATTTGGCCTGCAGTTTATATGCTGTTGCATCCGCAGGCATGCTTCTTGCATTTTCTATCAGAACAGGATTACCTTTTTTTGCAACTGAACCCGCTATACCTTCTCCTATCTGAAGATCAATATCTTTACTCGTTTCTATTGAAAGACCGTAAGAAGATTTAACAGGGAGACGGTTATTTTCGATAATCCTTATGATGCACCCCTTTGCATTAAGCAGTCTGGTCATTTCTGCGGTAACTTTTGTGAAAAGATCTTCATATCCGATTGTACCGGTTACCGTTCTGGCGAGTTCATATAGTGCCGTAAGCCGTGTAATCTGTTTTTTGGTCTGTGAATTCAATTTTACATTTTTTATGGCCGTTCCTATTGTATGGGCGATAAGTTCGTAAAGATTTATTTCATCCTGATTAAGTCCTGCGTCATCAAGGGAGACGATCAGTATTATCCCGAATATCCGATCGATTACTATAGGAACTGTCAGGAGGCTGCCGTGAAGACCTTTCACGCCTTGGGAAGATTCAAGATCGTTGTTCTTTAAAAAAAGAGGTCTCAAATGTGTGAGCACTTCTTTTGCTACGGGGTCCTCTGACGGTATGAATCTGTTGAAGATGTCCGAATTCGTCCTGGAAACGGCATCCATTTCAAATCCCTTGTTATCGGGTCTGATTCTGTATATCGCACAGCCGTCTTTTTGTGTCCTCTCGGTAATCAGCTGGACTATGACGTTGAAAGCCGACTCCAGATCGGATGCTGTCCCCGCTATCTTGGCAATGTCAAGCAACAGTTCCGTTTCATTCAGCCGGTATTTCAATCTTCTGTCGGATTCTTCGAGCTTCCCGATCATTTCATTAAATCTGCTTGACAGGATGCCGAATTCATCCCTTCTTGCTTCCGGCAGCCTGTAGGACAGGTTGCCTTCCGAAACCTTATCGGTTGCTGCCACGAGACTCTTAATCGGGTTTCCAACTGACTTTCTGAATATAATGAACAGAAAGATTGATGCAAACGGAGAGAAGAAGATAAGTGTCAACAGATATATGGTTGCCCTTTTTTTTATAATACTTGATTTCACGGAAACTTTATTAAGATAATCGATGGAAATATCGTGTAGTTCTTCAACCTGGGACAATATCCCGATTTCTTTCTCTTCAAGACGTCTGATATTGTGCAGTATATCGACATTTCCCAAAGGGGATTCATATGACAATATCTTCTTTACTATTGAATCGATTTCTTCAAATTTAATCCCGATTTCTCTCAGTTTTTCAGGGTCCCTCGAATATTTATCAAGATTGCCGAATGCCTTGATAACTTTCCCCTTTTTAGATTTATAAAGCCTTCTGTATTCTTCTTTACCCGTGAAGGCCCAGTTTTTTGCCGTAAGCATGAATTCAACCAGCGATGATTTGAGTACGCTGTGGAGCTTGTGCTCTTCAGAGACCTGGTTCATCAGTTCGATGTTATCATTTACCATGTTGAAGATATACAGACTTCCGGCAGAGAAAAGGAGAATGATAAAGATGAAACCCGCTATGAATAATGACAATTTATTTCTTATATACATAGTCTCTATTGTTTACCGGTTAAAGTTGAATAAAGGTTCAGATATTCTTTCACCGAATTCTCCCATGTAAACTCCGTTCCCATTGCATTTCCGGTAACTGTTTTCCAGTCCTTTCTGTTCCTGAACATGCACAATGCCCGTTTTATGCACTCAAGCATGCTGTATTTATCAGGGTGTTTGAATACAAAGCCGTTCCCTGCCGGATTGGCGGTATTGAAGTCCGATACTGTATCGGAGAGTCCGCCGGACATCCTTACTATCGGGATACTCCCGTACCTCATTGCTATCATCTGGGCAATACCACAAGGCTCGTATCTGGAGGGCATCAGAAACATGTCGGAACCCGCATATATATTTCTGGCAAGTCCTTCGTCAAAACCAATGTTAATGTAAATATTGCCCGGATAATCAGATGCCATGCTTTTAAGTTTCCTCTCAATATCAACATCCCCTTTCCCGAGAATGGCCATGTTTATGCCAAGTTTAACCATCTCATCAATAGATTCGGCTATTATATCGAAGCCCTTTTGATAGCTTAATCTGCCGATCATGCCGACAAGCGGTAGAGATGAATCGGACAGTCCTGAAGAACTGCAGAAAGAATCTTTGCAAAAAGCTTTTCCCCTCATATCGTGCAGGTTATAATTCCGGGTGAGTTTTTTGTCTGTCTCCGGGTTCCATAGTTGATTGTCCAGCCCGTTCAGGATACCCTTTACGCCTTTGGCTCTCAGCAGGCCCTCAAAGCCATATCCGAGCGATGTTGCCGTAATCTCCTTTTCATAGGAAGGGCTGACGGTGGTTATTTTATCTGCATATATGATCCCTGCCTTCAGCAGGCTGACCTTGCCGTAAAATTCGAGGCCGTCTATCGTAAAAAAACGTTCCGGTATGCCGATTTTCGGAAGAATCCCGGGCCCGAACGACCCCTGGTAGCCGATGTTATGAATAGTGAAGACTGATTTAATATCTTTCGATAACATTCCCTGTTCCTTCTGATAAAAAGGGATGAGCCCCGTTTGCCAGTCGTTAAGGTGCATTATATCCGGTTTGATATCCAAGAGGTTCAGCGCCTGGAGTACCGCACGGCAGAAGAAGGCAAACCTCTCTGCATTATCCGGATAGTCAACCCCTGATTCTCCATAAATCCCGTCACGGTTAAAGAAATAGTCGTTTGAGACAAGAAAGGCCCTGCCGGAAGAATATAAATCGAAATAGTATGTCCTGGCGCCCATTCTTGCCTTGAGGCCTGAGAACTCGGTCTTGAGGCTGAAGTTCTGTTTAATTCTTCTGTAACATGGTAAAAACATGAATGCGTTATGCCCGAAGCTTCCGGTCATTGAAAACAACGCCCCGGCAACATCCGCCAATCCACCTGTCTTGACAAATGGGACCGCTTCAGAAGTTATAAAAAGTATGTTCATTTTACAATTACTGCATTTCTCATATATTCCGCCGCAGCTTCCGGAGGAGTCGGGTTGATATAGAATCCTGACCCCCACTCAAATCCGGCTATTTTGGTGAGTTTGGGCATGATCTCTATATGCCAGTGATAATAATCGTTAAATTCCTCATTAAAAGGAGAGGTGTGGATAATGAAGTTGTATGGGGGGATTTCGAGGAGCCTGTCAATTTGTTTCAGTATCCTCTGAAGTATTTCTGCAAGTTCAGAAAAGTTTTTATTTACAGGGCCGAACGATGATGAATGTTTTTTTGGCAGTATCCAGGTCTCAAACGGTCCACGGGGAGCAAATGGTGTGATAGCGAGAAATGAACTGTTTTCATAAATTACACGTTTCATATCTCTTGTCTCCTGAGAAATAATGTCGCAGAAGAGACACCTTTCCCTGTATTCGAAATACCTTCTGGCATAGCTCATCTCGCCTTTGACCGTCTTTGGTACTATGGGCAGGGCGATTATCTGACTATGGGTATGCTCAAGACTTGCCCCTGCGGCTTCACCTTCATTCTTGAATACCAGGGTATATTTGAATCTCGAATCATTCTTCAGATCATTTATTCTGAGATGGTAGGCAAGGAGTATGTCTTCCACTGCCCTGAGAGGCATAGTTGATATGGTTTGTGTGTGATCCGGGGTCTCTATGATTACCTCGTGTGCGCCAATTCCGTTCATCTGGTCAAACATGCCGTCCCCTCTCTTGTCCAGATCTCCGTGAATCTGGAGAGCGGGGAATTTATTTGGGACTACCCTCAATGTCCACCTTGATGAAGGATTATCCCTGTCTTCCCTGAAAGTGAGAATATCTTCCGGCGTAGTATGCTCGTTGCCGGGACAAAAAGGACAGAACCCCTTGAGCGTTCTCTTCTGTGACGGCGAAATAAAATCGGATGGTCTCTTGCCCCTCTCAACAGATATAATTATCCATCTGCCTGAAACAGGGTCTCTTCTTAACTCCGGCATATATCCTCCATATATCAGATAGTCTTATTTCGTAATACGGTCCGGAAATCCCTTTCGGATAGAAATCCGGATGTCTAATCATTCCTCGATCCCGATCCGTATTCCGAAAATGATTGCCATGATCATAAACTCTCTTGCAGATGCAGACACAGTCAGTTGCATCAGTCTCAATATTATATCAATAAACATGTTAGACTATAAAGGAATTTTTGTCCCGACAGGTCGGGACAAAGTCGGGATTGGTACCACGGGCTTGGCCGTAGAGCTCCATAATCAGCCGCAGGTAGTGGAAATGCCCGGTAGGAACATAAACCTTAATAATTGCTCAACCATACTCCAAGATCCTGAGGCGGGACCGAATTATTCCATATGAAACCTGTTTTCCATCACAGGCCGGTCAATGGTCCCTTTGAGGACCCGTCGGTATACGTTAGAGTCTTGCACGAAAAGAAGGGGTTGCTCTTTGATGCAGGTGACGTGCCGGGCTTATCCGCGCGGGAACTTATGAAGATTACAGATGTATTCATAACACATACGCATATTGACCATTTTATCGGCTTTGATACAATTATCAGGATACTTTTGAAGAGGGCGGCGCCTGTAACTTTTTATGGACCGGAAGGGATTATCAAATGTATTACCGGAAAACTTGACGGATATACCTGGAATCTCATAACGGAATACCCGCTTGTAGTCAATGCCGTTGAAATAAGACGGGACATAATATTAAAGGCCTCATTTCGCGCAGGTGAAGAATTTACGTGTGTGGATACGGGTTTTATCGATTACACGCCGACTGTACTGGACACCCCGCTATTTTATGTGAATGCCGTTATCCTGGAACATGATGTGCCTTCTCTCGGATTTTATATCAAAGAAAAGAAACACATTAATATAGACAAGGCAAGATTGACCGGCAGGGGTTTTTCTGTAGGCCCCTGGCTTAACAGGCTGAAGGATTTGATCCGGGGCCGGAAATTTGACGATGTGCTGGATACAGGGAACGGATGTTACAGGGTTTCAGAGCTTGAAGACATTTACAGTATCACCGAAGGCCAGAAGCTGTCATACATAATGGATTCTTCACCTGTTGACAGCAATATAAAGAGCATCATTGATTTTGTAAATGGCTCTGATTCGCTTTATATCGAGGCCTATTTCATGCATAAGGAGCTTGATCGGGCCAGGGAAAGGAACCATCTTACGGCAAGGATATCGGGACAGATCGCCAGAAGGGCCTGCGTAAAGAATCTGCATCTTCTCCATTTTTCACCCCGCTACAGGGAAACCCCCGAGTGCCTGGTTAAAGAGGCATTGGAAGAGTTCAGACATTAAATCTGAAATTTATTATATCACCGTCATGTACCGTGTATGTCTTGCCTTCCAGTCTCACGAACCCCTGTTTTCTTGCCCCGGCCATGCCGCCCGAGGCCATAAAGTCTTCGTACGAGACCACTTCCGCCCGGATGAATCCCCTTTCTATGTCCGAGTGTATCTTTCCTGCGGCCCTCTGAGCATTTGTTCCCCGTTTTATGGTCCATGCCCTGACCTCGTCTTCTCCGGCCGTGAGAAAGGATATTAAGCCCAGCAGTTTGTATGACTCATGTATCAGCCTGCTCATGGCGGGTTCGTTCACTCCGAGGTCTTTGATAAATTCATCAGCCTCATCAGGGGAGAGCTGGGATATCTCCATCTCAATTTTCCCGGAGAGGAGCACAATGGACAGCGCATTCGGATTCGGATACCGCGAAGATACCTCTTCCATGTCTGAAAGCCGGCCCCTGGAAGCCTCACTTCCGAGGTCGTCTTCGGCGACGTTGATAACTGCTATCATCGGCAGGATTGAGATAAATTGGAGATGCCTCGTTGCCCTGAGTTCCTCTTTACTGAGTTCGGCATGTCTCAGGGGGGTCTCGTTTTCGAGAATTTCCCTGCATTTCTCAAGCACTTTTTTTTCACCTTCATCCGGTTTCTTACCTCTTTTCCTGCCATCTTCCATCCTTTCCAGCCTCTTTTCTATGAGTTCGAGGTCCGAGAGGATCAGCTCGGATTCAACCGCAGTGAAATCCCTCACAGGATCAATACTTTCAAGCGGGTGGACAACCGCTTCGTCTTCAAATGCCCTTATAACATGAACCAGTGCGTCGGCATCCTTTATCAGGTCGAATACCTTCCGGTTCTGTACGGTATCGCCCTTTGTAAGTCCAAGAAAATCCATATATTCCACGGTCGCACAGGTGCTCTTTTTTGGATTGTATACCTTCGAGAGTTCATTTACACGCCTGTCGGGTACCCTGACCACGCCCGGATGGGGCTCACCCGTTGTGGTCATATAAACGGTGGTCTCCATGTTCAAGCCCGTCAGTGCATTGAACAGGGTTGTCTTTCCCGAATTTGCCAGGCCTGTAAGCGCCAGTTTCATAATTGCTCCTATATTGAAAATATTTGAAAAAACTAATTTGAGAGATATAATAACATACCATTCGATGAATGAGCCCAAATTTGTCTTGACATTGGGGAGGGGTTTAGCCCTTTATGGTTTTATTGAACAACCGCCGATGAAATGTTTATAACATTTCCTTAATTACATTTTATATCCATTTTTATCGGACCGTCAATAAAAAAATATCGGCTGCAGTGATTTTTTTGGCCATATAGTTTATTATAAAAAAAAAGAGGAGGAGGCAGTTATGTTTGGTTTAGGTACGCAGGAGTTACTACTTATTTTGCTTATGGGCGGTTTCCTTTTCGGGGCCAAAAAACTTCCCGAACTTGGAAAGGGACTTGGACAGGCTATCCGGGGTTTCAAAAAATCAATGACCGACCCCGATGAAAAGGAATTGTCTCGTCAGAAGGATGATGGAGAGACCCTTAACGAAAAGAAAGAAATAGGCGAAGCGAGACCATAGAATCCAGTCTAATTCCTTGGCTTTGGTCTCCTGTTGGCTTCAAGTATCTTTTCCCGCAATCTGATGGATTGAGGTGTTACCTCGACCAGTTCATCTTCCTTGATGAATTCTATTGATTGTTCCAGGCTCAGTATCTTCGGGGGCATCAGATGCAGTGCGTCGTCTGCGGCTGCTGCACGGATATTCGTAAGTTTCTTTTCTTTCGTAACATTGACATCTATATCATTGGATCTGGAGTTTTCGCCGATAATCATTCCCTCGTATACGTGAGTGTTTTCCCTTATAAAGAGTGTTCCCCTCGGCTGGAGATGAAAGAGGGCATATGTAGTCGATTTCCCCTTCCTGTCAGCCACGAGTGCGCCTGTCTGTCTCTTTGACATATTGCCGTGCCACGGTTCATATCCGTTAAAAAGGTGGTTTAACAAGCCTGTTCCCCTTGTATCTGTTAAGAATTGTGACCTGAATCCTATCAATCCCCTCGATGGGATACTGAACTCGAGTCTAACTCTCCCCCTGCCGTTATTCTGCATCTTTTGCATCCTGCCTTTTCTCATGCCCACCTGCTGGCTTACTACTCCTATGAATTCCTCCGGTACATCTATGACGAGCAGTTCCATGGGTTCATGCAGGGAGCCTTTAATATCCCTGGTAATGATCTGAGGCATTGATACGGAAAGCTCATACCCCTCACGTCTCATCATCTCTACGAGTATAGCGAGTTGCAGTTCTCCTCTGCCCATCACCCTGAATGAATCGGTATCAGCGAAATCTACCCTTATGGAAACGTTGTAAAGCAGTTCCTTTTCGAGTCTTTCCCTCAGGTTCCTGGAGGTGACGTATTGCCCCTCTCTGCCTGAAAAAGGCGATGTATTTACGGAAAATACCACCGAAATGGTAGGCTCGTCAACCTTGATGCCCGGCAAGGGGGATGGTGTTTCAATATTGGTGATCGTATCGCCGATGTTTATTCCATTAATACCGGCAAGAGCTACAATGTCACCCATGGAGGCTTCTTCGATTATTACCCTGTCGAGTCCCTGGAAAGCATAAAGAGAGCTAATTTTTGTCTTCACCGGGGTACCTTTACTGCTCATCATTGCGACAGTATCTCCAACTTTTGCAGCCCCGGAAAATATTTTTCCTATGGCGAGTCTTCCCACATAGTCGTTGTAGTCTATATTTGTGACAAGAAGCTGAAGAATCCCGTCTTTGTCTCCCTCGGGCGCAGGTACGGTATCAAGAATGAGATCAAAGAGTGGTTTTAGATTATCCGAGTCATTATCAAGATCGAGTGTTGCAGTCCCCCTTTTTGCATTGGTATAAACTATGGGAAAATCCAGTTGATTCTCTGAAGCATCCAGGTCAATAAAGAGGTCGTAAACTTCATTCAGTACATCCTGTATCCTTGCATCGGGTCTGTCTATCTTGTTTATTACGAGAATCGGAGGCAATTCCAGTTCAAGCGCTTTTTTTAATACGAACCTTGTCTGTGGAAGAGGCCCCTCGGAAGCGTCTACCAGCAACAATACCCCATCTACCATCTTCATTATCCTCTCAACTTCGCCACCGAAATCGGCATGACCCGGCGTGTCAATAATATTAATCTTGACGCCATTGTAGTCAACGGCGGTATTCTTGGCCATTATCGTTATCCCTTTTTCACGCTCAAGGTCTATGTTGTCCATGACCCTCTCCCTGACCTTTTCATTGTACCGGAAGATTCCCGCCTGATGCAGCATCCCGTCCACGAGTGTTGTTTTGCCATGGTCAACATGGGCGATAATCGCTATATTTCTTATATCGGTTCGTTTCATTTTCCCTCTTTTTTCAGATTAATGATCTGTATAATATCAGTTTTAAAATGGGTGTTTGTTGATTTGTCGTAGGCAGATAAGCGGTTACTATTCGGCCTGCAAATTCTTATTATACAATATTTGTATCACAAAATGAAATGCTCATGCCCCGGCGCAGGTCGGGACACAAAGGAGGATGAACCCCCCATCCCCTTGGAGGCTGTGTCACAATTGTCATCCCTGAAATAAATTCAGGGCAGGCTCTGAACTTGTTTCAGGATCTATATAAAACGTAGCATATTGAAAATACGAGATTCTGAAATGAATTCAGAATGACATCATATGCGTTTTCGGAATTATGACACAG
>BDTO01000051.1 GCA_002897855.1 bacterium BMS3Bbin05 | reverse complement strand
TCAAGGGACTTTGCTTCCATGACCGGGGAACCTTCTTGCGGGTTATTGCGGGAAGGAAATAGATTTAATTCGGCAATAGCAGTTACAAACAAACGCAGTAATACATTTTATATTGCGAATATTGTTCCGAAGGAAATCGGACATATGTCAAGGATGGAATACAACCAAATAGCGTCTGAATTCGCACGAGACCTTAAAAAATACATAAAAAAATTCCATGCGAAGGCAGTGGTAAGAGTCACAAAAGAAGAAATTGGTTTGCGGGAAATCATAACCGGTGAAAAATCACGGAGACTGTTCGAAAGATACTTAAATCTGCACCCAACCAGCTATCACCCGCTCGATATAAAAAGACTCGATGCATTTACATGCAGCGTGTCGCGATACTCAAAAAAACGAATCGATCTCGACTTATTGAAATGCTGGCTAAATGACGAAAAAGGGTGGTCACAAAAAGATGCATCGTGGTGTGTCGAGCGTATAGAAACAGGTCTTGCTGTACTGAAGGTTAATAAGAAATTTTAGCCGAACAAAGGTATCAAGCTGACAGCTTGGCCTGCGGCCAAGTTCCCTCGCTGCGCTCGGCGCCAACGCGGGAGCTGAGCTTATAGCTCCACCGCCTTGTTGGCTTTGGGATAAATAATGGGTTTGAGACTAGAAACAGTGATGAAACTAAGCGTTGGCTTGAGCAAAAAAGCCTAAGGGTCAGCCCTTGACCTGTGACATCGTGGTGTGATATCATCTCTTCAGGCAGTTAAAGCCGGATTCAATGTAAAATTATAATACACCGGAGGGGAAATGGCCCGGCCACTGAGAATCGAATACAAAGGAGCAGTATATCATGTGACAGGGAGGGGGAACGAGAGGAGAAAGACCTACTTCACCCCCGCTGATTACCAGAAGTTTATAGAATATATCAAGACCGCCCGGGACAGATACGGAATTATCCTTCATGCCTACGTCCTGATGAGCAATCAGTACCATCTGATCATCGAGACGCCGGATGCCGGGCTCTCAAAGGCCATGCACCATATAATAAGCGGCTATACCATGTATATCAACAAAAAGAAAAAGAGGAGCGGCCATCTCTTCCAGGGAAGGTTCAAGAGCGTAGTCGTCGAAAAAGACAGCTGCCTGGTAGAACTAAGCCGGTATATCCATCTCAACCCGGTCAGGGCAAAAATGGCAGAAAAACCGGAAGACTACCCCTACAGCAGCTATCCGTATTACATCACAAAGAAGAAGAGCGATATACTCAGCACCGGCCTTATACTGTCGTTGCAGTCAGGGGACAGAAAAGACGCAAAAAGGAGATACCGGGACTATGTAGAAAGTGCCATCGGAAAAGAGATCGAAAACCCCTGTAAAAAAGTCTATGGAGGGATGATACTTGGGAGAAACCCCTTCATCAAGGAAGTACTCAAGAAGCTCAAGAGACAGTACCTGCAGAGAGGAGACATATCACACAGACGGCAGCTGATGGGGAGACACGATATGGAGGAGATCATCGAACTCGTGGCACAGGAGTGCGGTGTCACAAAAGATGATATCCTGAAGGGCAGGGACAGAGAGGCCCGGAAGGCAGCCGTATACCTGACAAAGAAGCACACGGAGGTGACGAACCGGGAGATCGGAAAGCGCTTCGGAGGGGTGAGCTACTCGGCAGTGTCGAAGGTAGTAGAGAGGACCGAGCGGGAAATGGAAGAGAACAGGAACATGAGGAGACGCATCAACCGCATGAACAGGAAATTGTCCCCGGTCAAAGGCTGACCCTTACGCATCTCTTTCGGGCAACAGCCCGTAAGCATTTAACTAATGAAAAAACGGCATTTGGACTTTTTCAGAAGACAACAAATATTCTGATTTATTTTAAAGGGAATCCATGGTGCCGAAGGCGGGATTTGAACCCGCATGGGTTTCCCCACACGGCCCTCAACCGTGCGTGTCTACCAGGTTCCACCACTTCGGCGTTTGTTATTCTAAAAAAAAACAGGTCTATTTTTCAATACACCGGGCATTAACAGAGCATTAAACCTTTAATGGAATAATGACAACCGGGAGTCTTATATCAAACAACTTCAATGGCCCTCCTATGAGGCATTCCGATTTCCTTTAGTTATTTTTTTTGTAACAAGTATGGGGTTTGATATGATATCAGATATTGATAAAGAATATCAAAAGATTACGAAAGGTCCACGGGATACCTTAGAATGACATAAATGAAACTGCAAAACACATGTCCGGGCGCTCTACCTGCTAATTATTATCCGCCGATTGCAGACATTGAACGGCCTTTCCCGGCTTTCCCCAGTATATAGTGGCCCTCGGGCTTTGCCTCGATAGCGAGTCTTAACAGTCTCCTGATCTCTTCATCAGGTGCGCCCCTTCTCATAGGGGCCTTAAGGTCGATTTCTGTTTCGGAAAAGAGGCAGGGCCTCAGTTTACCGTCGGAAGTCAATCTCAGACGGTTGCAATCCCTGCAAAAGTGATGTGTCATGGCGGATATAAAACCAATGACACCTTCGCCTCCCGGCAGTTTGTAATACTTTGCCGGGCCGTTCCTTCTTAATTTTACGGGTTTCAGCTCCCCCAGGCTTTCTACTACACTCTTTATCTCATCAGTAGGGATATGCATCTTCTCATTGTAATAAGCCCTGTCCCCAACAGGCATGAATTCTATGAATCTCACATGATAAGGGGTATCGACCGTAAGCCTTGCAAAATCCAGTACCTCATCATCATTCAGGCCTCTTATCGGAACAACATTTATCTTTACAGGGCCAAGACCGCATCTCAAAGCCTCTTCAATACCCCTCATCACGGTGCCAAAGTCCCCTCCACGGGTAATTTCGGTATATCTCTCGGCCTTAAGTGTATCGAGACTGACGTTAACCCTGTCCAGGCCGCAATCTTTCAGTTCCGCCGCATATTTTTCAAGCAAAATCCCATTAGTCGTAAGAGAGAGGTCCTCGATACCATCGATACTCCTGATATCCCTGATCAGCGCCTGGATATTCTTCCTTGCAAGAGGTTCTCCACCGGTAATCCTTATCTTCCTTACTCCCAACTCCGCAGAACCCCCCACAATCCTCGCAATTTCCTCGTATCTTAATATTTCCTTATGAACTATCTGCCTGACACCACCGGGTGGCATACAATACACACAACGGAGGTTACATCTGTCGGTAACAGATACCCGCATATAATCAATTATTCTTGAATAGCGATCCTTTAAAATCATTGAACCTTAAATGTATAGAGCGGGCTCCCCATGGTCGTGGCCTGTCCCGGCCTTGTCGGGACAGGCCACGGGGGCAAGCGAGCGAATATTATCCTTACATTAGATTCCCTGTGGTCTTGCCACAGGGAAGATCAATATGATTTATTGCACATGAATAAAAACAGGCCATACAAGTTCAATCACTAAAACTGCTTTGTACAAACAGCCGATGACAGTTTCATTTGCATCCGGTAAGCTATTTTCTCTTTTTACCGGCAGAAAACGCTTTCAACCTGGCTCTCGCCTTCTTTGCCTCGGGAGTCCGTGGGTACTTCTCTATCAACAGTTGCAAGACCACACCGGCAGACTTCCTGTCCCCGATATTTTTAAACGATTCAGCCTGTTTAAGCATTGCGGATGGCACCTTGGGGCTCTTGGGATAGCTCTTTATCAATTTCTGATATTCAATAATCGCATTCTCATAGTCTTTTTCGCTATAGTATGTTTCGCCTAACCAGAATTGGGAATTATCCGAAAGGGCATTGTTCTTGTATCTCTTCAGAAAATCACTAAAACCCTTCCTCGCCTTCTTATATTCCCCCTTCTTCAAATACCCATATGATGTTTTGTACAACTCATCGGGAGATGATTTTTTCGAGACCTCACCTTTCTTGCTTTCTTCTCCTGCTGAAGCTCTTTTAGTAGACCCCTGGCTAACGGCTCCCCTGAGAGATGTCACTGTTGCTTTAAGATCGGTCATCTCTTTTTCTATCTTATCAAGCCTTGCACGGATTGAATCAAATTCCGAAGAATTTTGCCTGAATGACTTTTCTATATCGAATCTGTATTCGTCAAATTTTCCCTGCAATGTCTGAAGCTCTTTTGAAAATGATAAAAGTTGGGAATTCGTCTCCTGCTGGCTTTCCCTTATTGCATCAAAAGATTCACGTCCCACACTTTGCTTGGAGGTGTCCCTGACGGTATTAAATTCCCTCTTTATCACAGCCAGGTCTCTGTCATGTGAATAATAATCCCTTTTAAGCTGATTTACATCATTTTTCAGCGCCAGATATTCTCCGGAAGTTATACAACCACTTAACAAAGTTACAACTAAAAAAAACAGAATATACCTAAACACTGTAAATTGCCTCCCATGAATCGCTGTCAAAGTTATCCGCGGTACATAAGGGGCAGAGAAATCCTTGCCTGCTGCCCCTCACAATCCGGATAGCGATATTAAAATGCAACCAATTAATAAACCTTACTCAGCTGCAGTAAAATGGTCCCTTCTGTTCCTGGCCCAACAAGTTTCATTGCTCTCTGTACATAAAGGTCTCTCCTCACCATAACTGATAGTCTGGATTCTGGACGAAGACACGCCGAGAGTCATCAGATAGGACTTTGCTGAATTTGCCCTTCTGTCTCCAAGTCCGAGATTATACTCATTTGTCCCTCTCTCGTCACAGTTTCCTTCAATTCGGATGCTCACACCCGAATTCTGGATCAACCAGTCAGCTATCTCTTTTAATGTGGCCTTGTCCTCAGTCTTTATATCATATCGGTCAAAGTCAAAGTGTATGTCATTTTTCAGAACTTCCTCAAGGCTTTTCACGCCCACTTCCCGGGCAGACTCCTGGACATTCTCCTGCCGGACAGGCGCAATTCCTTCTTTCTGCTCAGGCAAGGTCATTTTCTCTTTCTTGGTTTGCTCTTGCTCCGGCTGAACTGTTTCCTTGGTTGATGTGACCTTTCTCTCAGCACAGGAAAAGAGAAAGGCAAAAACCAAAAACAGCAATAATACCTTTTTCATAATAATGTTACCTCCGTCTAATTTGATAACCATTCAGGGCCAAAGGCCCTGTATCCGTGGGGCGAAACTCTCCTCTGGTTCTCACCTCCCGTCGTCATAATATAGATTGCCTTATATCCATCTCTGTCAGATGTAAAAGTAATAAATCTTCCGTCAGGTGAAAAATCCGGCTCCTCATTGTTTCCACTATCAGTAAGCTGCCTTGCATTCGTAGCATCAGGTTTCACCGTGAATATCTGATTCTTCCCCTTTACCAAACCTGAATACGCTATAAGATCTCCTGCCGGAGACCATGATGGCGATGTATTATATTTATCTTCAAAAGTGACCCTCTGAACATTATCTCCATTTATGCTCATTGTATAGATATTTGGATTACCGCTCCTGTCAGAGACAAAGGCAATACTACGGTCATCAGGAGACAGGGATGGAGAAATATCTATCCAGTAGCTCGACGTAAGTCTCCGGCTCCTCCCGGATGCAATATCAAAAACATATATATCCGGCGAGCCATCCTTTGATGAAGAAAAAACAAAGGATTTGCCGCCTGAAAAAAAATCTCCCGCAATATTAATTCCCTTGGATGAAAAAATTCTTCTGACTGAGCCCTTCGTAAAGTTTAACAGATAAATAGACCATTGTCTACCACCGGAAGCCGAAATTATAAGACTCGAACCGTCGGCTGAAGCATGGAGCGCAAGCATCATGGATTTTCTGAACCCTGTCTTGTGCAGCCTTGCACCATCAAAATCCATCATTACCAGTTCCTTTATCTTACTGCCCTTAGACACAAAAGCAATTTTAGTATTGAATATTCCTTTCCGCCCGGTCAATGCATAATATATATCATTGGATATCCTGTGAGCAAGCGACCTTAAAGCGGGCTTTGCAGAGATGTACTGCTTGTATAGTATTATCTTAGTTTCTACGACATCATAGAGCCTGACGACAACATTAATTTTGTCGGTGACCGTAATATCCCCCTTAAGTACGGCTTCTACGCCTATGGGTGACCAATCCGCAGGGTTAAAATCATCTCCCTTCTCTTCAATAAATGCTTCTTTCCGGACAAAATAGAAAAGCCGGGTAAATTCAAGATCATTTCTTACTATCCCTGTCAGTTCCTGCCCGATCTTATCCTCGCCGAAATCATACAATGCCATCGGAAACTGTCTCAGGGCCGGCGAATCGATATCAATATATATCTTTGCATATGCTTCATGCCCAAGGCATATGACAATGAAGAACACCAGGATGCATGTGATCGGAATCAGCAACTTCTTCACGAATGAAACCTCAATCCGATCTCCATCTCAAACGGGGGCTTTCTGACAGGTGAAGCCTTTTCGATAGCCCGCATAACCGACCTGTCAAAAAGTCTGTCCTTTGAACTCTGTTCAATTCCAAGAATTTTTATGTTTCCCCCCAAGTCGATTTTTATTGAGATTATGGCTTCAAGATCACTGCCGAGTATCTCGGGATATACCCACTCGCTCCTTATCTGCCGGCCAACTTCACCTATATAGTTTGCCACTATTCCGCCATTGTCCTTACTGTTAGAGGTAATCTGCCCCGTATTCCCGTTTCCGGAGGAGGTATCAGTCTCTTCCTTCTCAGTGACTTTTTGTACAGATATATCGATTATCGACTGCAGTTTGACTATTTGTTCCAGCTTCTTCCTGGACTCAATATAAGCAATCCGATTCTCCAGCATCTTTATGTCACCCTTCGACGGCACCAGCCCTCCCTTTTTGCTGCTTTTAGCCGGCTTACGCTTCGAGATATTCTTCGTTACCTTCGCTTTATTAGCCGCCTTTCCATGTTTTTTTACAGACGTTTTTCTCACAGAAGGAGTAATTATCTCAACTCTGTAAGAAGACGGCAGGTAAAGGGGATGCTTATGACTTATGGCAACAGCAGATATTATTATTATTCCCATATGGGCGAGGAAGGAAAATAAAATCATGTAATGCAAGCCATTAACCAGCTTCATCTGATCTTCATTCTCGGTTCTGTTACCATACCGAGCTTTTCGACCCCAGCCTCCTTAATCTCCGCCATAAGCTCCATAACTTTACCGTATGATACCCGTTTGTCTGCCTTGAGATAAACATCAGGATTTATCTTGCTTACCGCACGCAGTTTTGCTACGAGACGAGACATGGTTATCTTCTTGTTATTTAAGTAAAGAGTACCTTTACTCTTCATAACTATGACGAACCTCTCCTCGGCGGGCAGGCTCTTGCCCTTTGCCTGCGGCAGATCAACATCTATTCCCTGCTTCATCATGGGGGCAGTGACCATAAAGATTATCAGCAGCACAAGCATGACATCCACAAGAGGAGTCACGTTTATGTCGGACAATACGCTCCTGTTCTTTCCGGAATCCATGACTATCCTTCGGAAAAATAATCCAGGAGTTCCTCTGTAAAATCCTGAGTTTCAATAATAAGCCTCCTGGCGGTACTAAGATAATAGTTGTAACCTATAACCGCCGGTATTGCGGCAACAAGTCCGGCCGCAGTAGTAATCAGAGCTTCTGCAATACCCGGGGCAACGACGGCAAGAGAAGCAGAGCCGGCTATTCCGATACTCCTGAATGCGTTTATAATTCCCCATACTGTACCAAAAAGGCCTATGAAGGGTGTAGTTGATCCTGTTGTTGCAAGAAAGTTCAGGTGTCTCTCAAGTTTTGACGATTCGAGCAGAAGAAACCTTTTTAATGACCTCTTTACCCGATCCCTGCTGTCCACGCCTTCCGCATAAACAGACCTGAACAGATTTGCAATCGGCCCTATAAAAAGCATCCTCGCCGACTGATTGAGTGATTTGGCATCCTTCTTTTCGCTGAAATTCCTCAGAAAGATCTCGTTTTCTTTCGCTGCCCTTTTAAAATACTTCCATTTGTAAAATATAATGGCCCACGATACGACGGAGAAAAAAAGTAAGATAAGAATAACTCCCTTTACGATAATCCCTGCATGAAGAATAAGACCTATTGCACTGGTTTCCATGTTCACCCCTTAAATATATAATTGTGTTGCCCCATCTCAATATCAACAACCCGGGGCTTGAAAGATTTCTCACATTATTACAGGAGAAAATTACTATTCATTCAGGCTTAATGCAAGCTGTCTCTGTATTAAAATTTCCACATCCGTATTATAGCAAATTGAACTTCTTTTTAAAATTATTTTCCTTCTGATATAATATTTAATCCTTCTTGCGGAGGGGTGGCCGAGTGGTTGAAGGCGACGGTCTTGAAAATCGTTGTAGGGTAACCCCCTACCGTGAGTTCGAATCTCACCCCCTCCGCCATCAATATCCTCATAATCTACGGCTAAGTGAAAATAATCCGGCGAAATAACCGCCTGCAAAGCCCGGGTAAGGCCTTCAATATAACCGGAAATATTGAAAGGCGGTCTTGCGTTCCCGCCTTTTTAATATCATGAAGACATTCGTCTGTCTTTACCCGATCTCCTGTCCTTTCCACACCGCCGTTCGGGGCCATTGTATTTTGGGTCAATAACCTTTCTACGATCGGTATCCGCCCTGCGATCCTCTTGTGCCATAAAGACCTCCCACATAATGATAAACTCTGCCTAACAGAGAAAAAAGTCCAATAAAATGCAAAGAAATAATATTTAGTGTCTGTCCGTAAAGACAGTCCCTCTACCTGTCATTCCGGCAGTCCTTAAGCCGGAATCTATTCTTTTCAATAAGTTCCGGATGCCCCGAACGCTTGCGGGACATGACAAAAATAAAAAACAGCAATTTATACACAGACACTATTTAGACATTATACATGAGATTACAGTGGGATTCAACAAATTCCGGGCAGATTTCTTATTTGAGGCAATTCGCTGTATTATTCTTCAAACTATTTATGGTATCATAGTTATAACTTTTGAAGTTTAAAACCTCACGGCTTTGAAAGCCGTGAGGTTTTTTATTTCCGGGGAAGAGAGAAAAATACTATAGGAAGAATATCCTGAAGGTTGCCTATTGTTTAAGGCAATAGGGTAGTATATCAGGTCGGGCATTGCTTTGCCGGAAAATATAATCATCGTCGATGAAGCAATATACCAGAAGTTCCGTTACAGGAGTGGTGTTAGCAGAAGCAGCGGTATTTATGGCGAAAGCGGTAGATCAATCAAGTTATTGATAGGGATGGAGGTGTAGAACCATTGGAAGTAAAAGTCACGGGAAACGATATTGAAAAGGCGCTTAAGGTACTGAAACGTCAAATCCAGAGAGACGGGCTGTTCGGTGAGATAAAAAAGAGGAGCTTCTATGAAAAACCGTCCGAGAAAAAGAAGCGTAAACGAATAGAGGCTCGAAGGAAGCGGTTGAAGGCCATGAGGTCCAGAAATTACCATCATCACTAAGCGCTTCATCACTTCATCAATAAAACAAGTTAACTGGAATTTGGTTTATAAGTAAAGCTGATATTGTAGGAAATACTCGCATGTCCGGCGGAGGTAGACCTTCCGCCTTTTCCCCCGCAGCAGATCATTTCTCCACTTCCCGATTTCTTACCTTTTTTTATTAGATCATGGATTACGGGTGCAAGGTCAAATCCGCCATTTTCGCAGCCCTTGATCATGCAATCCATATGAAAATAGGCGTAATTATCCGGATAGATATAAACTGTGCGCTCCATAAGGACGGGGTCAAAAGCCTTGTGATAATAAGTCATCCGGATCACCATTCCCGACACTTCAGGATAGTTTTCTGAAAGTAATCCCGCAGCCAACCGGTTTTTCCTTTTTAATTCTTTCTTTTCCAGAGAATTCTGTCTGTACATCGCACTCCTTTAAAAAACACCCCCTGTATTCAGGGGGTGTTTTCGTTAATCAGACTCTTACGACATTTATCGCCTTGGGTCCTTTCTGGCCATCTTCTATATCGAAGCTGACAGCATCACCCTCGGCAAGAGACCTGAATCCGTCACCCTGGATGGAAGAATAGTGGACAAAGACATCCCCGCCGTCTTCGCTTGTAATAAAGCCAAAACCCTTGGTGTCATTGAACCATTTAACTGTTCCCTGAGCCATTTCTTTCCTCCTTAATTGCAAACTAAAGTCTCAGAGTGACCTTTCGCGCATCATAAAAAAAAAGACCACAAAGCTAAAAGTCTCTGTGGCCAGTTTAACCGATACAAAAACTTCTGAAACTTCAACACTATAATGACATCTCCGCAGCGAATAAGTCAATAAAAACCTCAACTACCTTTAACAACAGTAAGTGGGATCCGATGTAAGAATTATGAGCGGATGGAGCCCCACCCCAACTATCCGTCAGGATGGTACCAAATGTAAACACCTCCCGACTTTGTCGGGATAAAAAGGCTAAACGAGTAATTACAGAGTTATATTTCTGCCTAAAAAAATCTTATATATTTTCAACCATCTCCCAGACGCCGCACGGGCAGATACCTGCACAGAAACTGCAGCCGATACATTTTTCGTCATCAACTACATATTCGTAAGAACCGTCATCGTGCCCGATGCGGGATATTGCCCCATAGTAACAGGTCTGTTCGCACATATGGCAGTCCCTGCAGAGACCGCAGGACATACACCTGTTTGCCTCTTCTCCCGTTTCAAAGGTATCAGGATATTCGACGTCATAGTAGATATTCTTTATCCTGTCATAGGGTATGGTCTGTTTTACTTCAGGCATATAATCGTACTGCATCATCTGGGCGTGTATGACATCGGCGGTAATCCTTCCCTGCCCTATCGCATGAGTCACAAGACCCGGTCTCGTGGCATCACCTATGGCGAAGACCTTTACATCCGTTGTCTGACCCAGCTCGTTCACCACGATCCAGCCCTTTTCCGTATGAATCCCTGCAGGAAGAAAATCGAGGATCGGCAATTCACCGATGGAGATGATCACAACATCTGCATCGAGTGATGTCCCGTCGGTAAAATAAATCTTCTTTTTCCTGCTGTCATACTTCTCTGTAATTTTCGGCCAGAGCACCTTTGTGCCTTTTGCTTCGGCAAGTTCAAGTTCTTTGCCGAATGCAGCGGGCTTCTGGACATCTACGGCAGTCACTGATTTTGCTCCGCAGTCATATGCCTGGCAGGCTATGTCCATACCTACATTTCCTGCACCTATGACAACCACTTTCCTGGCCTTCAGATCAGGTGCATTACCGAAGTTTATATCCTTAAGGAACTCGATTCCGGGGACTACATCTTCTGATCCCGGGAACTTGAGAGTCCTGGGCTGATGAGCCCCGCAGGCAACGACAACGATATCATTTTCCCCGTATATTTTTTCGAAATCCTTCTGTTTTATCCTCTTGCCCTTATGTATCCTGACCCCGACCTCTTTAAAACGTGAAAGCTCTTTTTTAAGTATCCTGTTCGGCAGCCTGTCACGCGGGATACACAGCTCAAGCTTTCCACCTATCTTGTCTTCGGTTTCATAAAGGTTAACAGTGTGCCCCTTGAGCGCCAGCTGCCACGCAGCCGAAAGTCCTGCAGGTCCCCCGCCAATAACGGCAACTTTATTCCCCGTAGGTTTTGCAGGTTTCGGTGTCGGCAGGTTGAGACTCACCCTGCCGTACTCCTTTATGTTCAAAGGCCTGTCAACCAGGCCCCGGGTACATGCCTGCATACAGAGATTCGGACATACCTGTCCGCATACAGACGCAGGGAAAGGACTGTATCGCAAGACTAACTCAAGCGCCTCTTCAAGCTTGCCCTGCCTTATGAGCGAAGCCCTCTTGCGGGACGGGATACCGGATGGACAGTTTGCGGAACAGGGAGGAGCATACTTGTCATTTACCCAGACAGGCCTGTTTCTCCTGTTTTCTCCCGTAGTAATATAAGGCAATATGGTCTGGGGGTAGTCCAGATACTCGCCAAATATACCGCCCCTGCCGACGGTTTTTTCCCAAATCTTTTCCCTGAACCCGGTGAGGGGCATTTTCAGTTTTCTTCCGGCAGCCCTCTCAGCAGGGGTATAGGCTATTATTTTCTTCCAGTCACCTGTAGAACGCGTAAGCTCATCATAATAATCTATCCTGTCTACCGCCTTGAGAAATGTTTTCATGTTCCCGACCAGCCAATCCCAGTCCGTGGCTGACAGGTCAACAATCTGTACGTCGTTTTCACTGTACTCCCTGATTGGGCCCCTGAAATAAATGGTGCCACCGACCATGCCGACGCATGGTCTGTATCCAAGAATATTATCGGGATTACGTGGGTTAATACCGCAGACAACAGCCGTGCCGCCGGCCTTAAACTCTGCAAATGAATCACCTACATCCCTTAAATACCAGGATTGTAAAGGTTCAAAGCGGGGATTGTATTTCGTCATGGTATCACACCGGGCGCCCCCGCTGCCCTGCACATAAAGTATCCCCTGGGCGCCTGCATTATGTGCACCGTTTGTGACATCTCCCAAAACGGTTATCCTGGCACCACAGTTTATCCAGCCCACATCGTCAGATGCACTGCCTCTCACAATAATCTCCGTACCGTGCATGCCCATACTTCCAAGTCTCTGCCCTACCGGTCCTTCAACCGTGATGCTGACCTTTTCGCCGCGCGGCCATATCCTTCCTCCGATTCCGTGCTGTCCGTTTGCAGTGATATCTATATTCCTTGCACCATCCCTCACTGCCTCCTGTATCTGCTCCTCGAGCATCTTCGAGGGGACACGGTTACCGTTTACATTACCCCTGATAACGACCTTCTTTCCGGATGTCATGGTTTTCTTTTTTGCCGTCTTTTTCTTCGTTGCCATAATCTTTTTATTTTTTGCCACGGATTTTCGCGGAGCCAACACCGATTTTCTTATCCCGGTTTTATCCGCGTATAACTGCGGCTATTTATATTATTAACAGGCATAATCTATCTGTAGCCTGTCTGCAATAGCCTTGTCCCCCACACTCAGTCCGTCCGACATGCCGATCGGCAGCTGTGTACTCCTTCCCATCGGTGCAAATATCTTCTTGAATTCCGTCTCCGCACTCTTGAACACCTCGACGACCCGTTCGGCAACCTTGTCGGCATCGAGCCTCCTGTAGAGACTGGGGTCCTGGGTTGTTATACCGCGGGGACACCTGCCGGTATTGCAGAGATTGCACCTGTTATACTCATCTCCAAAACAACCGGCGGTCGCCTGCATCATATATTTACCCGTATCCACCGCTGAAGCGCCGAGCATTATCATGGCAGCGGCATTTGCGGCAAGATTGCCCCTTTTCCCCATACCTCCCGCTGCAATAAGCGGAAGCTCATTCTGCCTGCCCTGTTTTACCAGATCGAGATAACACTCCCTGATATTTGAAACTATGGGATGCCCCATCTTGTCCATTGACACGTTATATGCCGCCCCGGTTCCGCCGTCCTCACCATCTATACAGAGCGCTGCCGCATAAGGGTTTCTTGCGAGATTGTTCAAAACTGCCTTTGCGGTCTTTGTGCCTGATATCTTGGGATATACAGGCACCCTGAATCCCCAGGCCATGGACATGGACTGGATCATCTTGGCTACGGCTTCTTCTATTGAATATTGTGTCTGGTGCGTAGGAGGTGAAGCAAGATCTACATACATCGGAACACCACGGATTTTTGCTATGAGCTTCAGGACCTTATACGCCATCAGGAGTCCGCCGTCTCCGGGTTTTGCTCCCTGTCCATATTTAATCTCTATGGCACAGGGGTCTTCAACCATATCAGGAAGTGCGTGAATGATCTCATCCCAGCCGAAATAGCCGGAAGCTATCTGTATAATAAAATACTTCAGGAATCTTGATTTCAGCAATCTGGGAGGCAACCCGCCCTCGCCCGAACACATGACAACCGGTATCCCTTCAACTTCATTAAGGTATGTAACACCCATTGCCAGCCCTTCCCACATGGGAGGAGAGAGAGCGCCGATAGACATACTCCCGATCCTTATGGGAAATATCTCTCTTACCGGAGGGACAAACCGGCCGCTTTCCCTGTCAACAACAAGCTTCCCGTTCTCGGTCTTTAGCGGCAACTCTTCAGGCGGAAGGTTTCTGCCAAGCAGTGTCCTTACATGGAACTCATGTCTCCCCGCATCAAGTGCAGGATCGGTCAACATGGATATCCTGGTGAATTTGAGTTTATCAACTGTCGATACGGAAGGATCATTTCTCCTTCCGCCTCTCTTATACGAGACCCCGCCCCTGTTCTTATGAGTAAGAAACTTGTTATGCGGATTATACTCGGGCTCGATGGCCATGTTCGGGCATACAAGCGTACATGTTCCGCACCCGGTACAATACCTCTCGATATCGGTAACCTGCCTCACAACGTGCATAACATGCCTTACCATAGAAGGCATGGGAGTTTTACCGTCGGACATTACGAGCCGCTGTACCATCACTGATGGCTCGATAGCCTTTACAGGGCAGACCGCAGTACACCTGCCGCATCTTGTACACCGGTCCTCCCTCCACCTTATTATATAAGGCAGCTCATGATAAGAGAGATGGTGATTATTGTCTAAAACTGCAGCTGGTTCCACACCTTAACCTCCTGGGCACCGGGCGGTACTATTACCATATCGTACTTCATGGGAAAAATATCTTTTGAGCGGTTGCGGGCATCGATAGCACTGTCAAGACCGCACTCTTCCGACATTAATGCGTATTTACCTTTTGATCCTCCCACCACACCGGGCCTCAGTTTTTTTGAATCCTGAACCATAAAAGTAGTGCCGTCAGGCGTGAACCCGATTACACAGTTGGGGCCGTCGATACAAAGCGGACGGAGGGACTTCTTCATTAGAGCCACCGCCTCTCTGTCACTCCTCTGTTCGATTTCACTATCTTTTAAGGGTGTAATAATATCCTTGTAATAGTGAAGCGGGTACCCCAGTTGCCTCAAGGAATAATGCAGTATGTGAGTAAATACCTCGCTGTCACTGTTATATCCCATATAACCCGGGAATCCCCTGCTCGTCAGGTATTCACGGATGGGTACAAAGGCCGTGTTTTCTCCGTTTGTCATAGAACAGTATCCCTGTATAAAAAATGGATGGCAGGCATAGAGGTAGATGACATAATTTGTATTCTGTCTCCCCTGGGCAAATATGATCTTCGCCTTCAGCGGATCCCTGTCGAGACCGAAGAACTCGGCAACTGCAAGAGGATCCCCCACTTCCTTCAGGGTAATAACGTCCGGATAAAATGAAAATGCAAATATCGACTCATCCGCTTCCCCCATCTTCCTGAGCGCAAGCCTGGTATTCATAAGAAGCATCTCTTTTTCATCAAAAGATCTGTTTTTATATTCGTCGGGATATTGATAAACTTTTACAAGATAATGATCGCGTGCCTGAACATCCTTTGATCCCCTTATCTTCGGTTCCCACATGAACTTGACCTTAAACCCCATACTATCCATGTAAGAGTCGAGCGTCTCAAGACCTCTATTTGAACAGACACCTGACAGGATGGGATACTCCTTCAGGTGTTCGAACTCCCCGCCCAGGTCCTTTAAAACAAGACCGAGTCCTGATCCGTCGTGGCCCTCTTTCATCGTCTCGAGGGCAAGAATATTTTCCATCACTGAAAAATAGTTATCAGATGTAATTGCACTCAAACGGCACATTGCAACCTCAAGCAGGTGATTTCAGGCAGGTATTTTATCCGACAATATCAGGAAATCCGTACAGCGTAGAAATTCCGGTTTTTGACATCTCCTGCCCGGATTAATAATATAAAATTTAAGTACATTCTTTGTCAATTGAAAGGGCGGCAAAAAAGAGGGCAGTAAAAGTTGCGGCCTGTCAGGAGAATGAGGGGGAATTTACTTAAAGACACCCTGCCGTCTCTGCGGCGGGCTTGACTTTTATGTGAGCGAACGCTTAATATTTTTGAGTAAACGTTCAAAAACAGGAACGTTGCGGCCGGAGCGTCGCCCAGTTGAACGCAATCGGTGGAGATTGCCAGGGGCAGATCAGTCCAGGGGATAACGATGAACAAAACGAGCCAAAAGCTAATCCTCGCAACAGAAAAGCTTCTCCGGAAGGACGGTCTTGCACGGGTAACCACGCGTGTCATTGCGCGTGAGGCCGGAGTCGCGGAAGGGGTGCTTTACCACCACTTCAAGGACAAGGCCGAATTGCTACATGCGGTGGTTCAGTACAGCATGGGCGATTTTCGCGAAGTGCTGGAGAGCCTTCCGTTGCAGGTGGGACAGCACACGGTGCGCGAAAATCTGGAGCACATGCTGCAGGCCGCTTTCGCTTTCCAGTTCCGGATCGCACCGATAGTCTGTTCTCTGTTCGCTGACCGTCAGTTGCTCGCCCGCACCCGGGAAATCCTGAGCAAGCGCCGGATAGGTCCGAAATGCTCCGTCCAAACCCTTGCCGCTTACCTGCAAACCGAACAGCGGCTGGGGCGGGTGGCCGCGGACGTACCGCCGCAGGCCGCGGCGGAACTTTTGCTGTCGAGCAGCTTCCATGCGGCAATGTTCGACCATTTTCTCGCGCGGAAAATGAGTCCGGCCAAGGTGCGCCTACGGATCCATGAGGCGGTAAATACCCTCTTGACCGGTCTCGAACCGCGTATTTCGGAGAAGCGTTCCGTCCCCAAATACAGGAGTGCAGAGCGATGAAATTGCTCTTCATGCATGCGTCCGTCGCCGGCATTGTGGCAATTGTCTTAACCGGTTGTGCGCCTGGCCCTGATTTCCGGCCGCCGGAACTGCATACAACGGGCTACTATACTGCATCGCCTCTGCCTTCGCACACTGCAAATGCACCGACTGACGGCGGCGCAGCGCAGCGCTTTGCCTTCGCACAGGATCTGTCCTCGCAGTGGTGGACACTGTTTCGTTCGCCGGAGCTCGACGCGCTGATCAAGCAAGGACTGGCGGACAGCCCCTCGCTGTCGGCGGCCCGGGCCGCACTGCGTGAGGCGCAGGAAAACCTCCGCGCTGCAGGCGGAGCACTGCTTTATCCAGGCGTTGATGCAGGTATTCAGGCAACAAAGCAGCGCGCATCCGGCGAATCACACGGAAGCCGGGGCAGCGAATACGACCTTTATAACGCCTCGGTCAAAGTGTCCTATACACTTGATCTGTTCGGAGGCTCGCGACGCCGGCTCGAAGCGTTGCGGGCTCAGGTCGACTATCAAAGCTACCAGTTCGAGGCAGCGTATCTGTCGCTGACCGCAAACATCGTGACCACCGCTATCCGGGAAGCATCGCTCCGGGCGCAGATCGTAGCAGCGCGCGACATCCTTGCGGCGGAACAGAAACGGATAGATGTGGTAAAGCGACAGTTTCAGCTCGGCGCCGTGCCGCGCACATCCGTGCTGTCACAGCAGTCGGAACTCGCCAAAACAAGGGTGATGCTGCCGTCTCTCGAAAAGCAACTCGCATTTACCCGGCATGCTCTTTCTGTGCTGACCGGGCAGCTGCCGAGCAAAGGAAAACTGCCTCAATTTCGGCTTGATTCGCTGACATTGCCGGAAGTGCTGCCGATCAGCCTTCCTTCGGCGCTGGCTCATCAGCGTCCCGACATCCGTGCCTCGGAAGCGCTGCTGCACCAGGCAAGCGCGGAGGTCGGCATCGCAACGGCAAACCTCTATCCGCAGATTACTCTGAGCGGCAGCTATGGGACTCAGGCGACCGACGCCGGCTATCTTTTTAACGGTGAAAGTGTGATCTGGAACCTTGGGGCGGGGCTGCTGCAGCCGATCTTCCACGGCGGGCAACTCACTGCGAAACGCCGCGCCGCTATCGCCTCTTATGACCGGGCGAAGGCCCAATACCGGCAGACGGTACTCAAGGCGTTCCAGAACGTCGCGGATGTGCTGCGTGCGCTCGACACCGATGCCCGGACGCTCCAGGCGCAGGCACAAGCCGAGACCGCAGCGAAAGCAACCCTGGATTTGACACAGAAACAGTTTGAACTCGGCGCCGTAAGTTACCTGTCGCTGCTGGTTGCCCAGCGTGATTACCAGCAGGCGCGAATCAATTTGATCGCTGCTCAGGCAGAACGCTATTCGGATACTGCGGCGCTTTTCCAGGCGCTCGGCGGCGGCTGGTGGAATCGTGCATCGGCATCTGCCGAAACCGCTTCAAAAAGAGTAAAGACCGACAGGCCGGTAACGGCCGGTTCCCTTCATCGAGGAGGTTCCAAATGACCAAGCGTATGTTGATCATGCTGGTGGCCGCCGGTATGGTATTCGGCGGGATTTTCGGTTTTCAGGCATTCAAGTCACAGATGATCAGAAAGTCCATGTCGGCGCGGGGTGTCCCACCGCAAACCGTGTCGACAATCACGGCGAGCGAACAGGCCTGGCAGCCGCAGCTCGAAGCGGTCGGCTCACTTCAGGCCGCGCTCGGAGCGGATATCGCCCCGGAAGTCAGCGGTATCGTGTCGCGCATCAACTTCAAATCAGGAGAAGATGTGAAGGCCGGTACTCTCCTCCTAAAGCTTAACGCCGACACCGACATCGCGAAACTGCAATCGCTTAAAGCGACGGCTGAACTCGCGAGGAAAACCTATCTGCGCGACCGGCAGCAGTTCAAGGACCGGGCGATCAGCCAGGCAACGCTTGATGCCGATATAGCGAACCTGAAGAACACGGAGGCGCAAGTCGCCGGGCAGCAGGCGCTGGTAGACAAGAAATTCATCCGTGCGCCCTTCGCCGGGCGTCTCGGCATCCGGGCGGTCGATCTCGGCCAGTACCTCAATGCCGGTGTCAAGATTGTCACCCTGCAGGCGCTCGATCCGGTCTTCGTCGATTTTTATCTGCCACAGAAGTCCATCAGCCGGATTACGGCCGGTCAGGGAGTCTCGGTCAAGACCGACGCGTTTCCAGGGAAAACCTTCGCCGGCAAGATCTCCGCAATCAATCCGAAGGTCGATCCAGGTACGCGCAACGTCGAGATCCGGGCGACGGTTCGCAACCCGCAACACTTGCTGCTGCCGGGCATGTTCGTAACGACCGACATCCGGATCGGCCGGCCGCAGCGCCACATCACTCTGCCGCAGACGGCGATTACCTATAACCCGTACGGCAACATTGTCTATCTAATAGAGAAAAACGGTAAGGGGCCGGCAGGCAAGTCCGCCCTGGTGGCCAAACAGAAATTTGTGACGACCGGTGAAACGCGGGGTGATCAAGTTGCGATCCTTGACGGCGTGAAGGCAGGGGATGTGGTCGTAACCTCCGGCCAGATCAAACTACGCAACGGCACGCCGGTCGTCATCAACAATGCGATCGAGCCGGCCAATGATGCCGCACCGAAGCCCGGGGACGAGTGAGCAAGGAAAATTCATGAAATTTACCGATATCTTCATTCGCCGGCCGGTGCTGGCAACCGTCGTGAGCCTCTTTCTGCTTGTGCTCGGCCTGCGCTCGATCGGGATGCTCCCGGTATTGCAATATCCGCGCATGGAGAATGCTGTGGTGACCGTGACCACGGCCTACACGGGTGCCGACGCCAAGCTGGTTGCAGGGTTCATCACAACGCCGCTGGAAAATTCCATTGCCCAGGCAAACGGCATCGACTACATGACGTCGACGAGCACCCATGGGCGCAGCACCATCACGGCCAATCTGCGGCTCAATTATGATTCCGGCAAGGCGTTGACCGAGATCAATACCAAGGTCAACGCTGTGCTTAACCGGCTGCCGCCCGAGTCGCAGCAGCCGGTATTGAACATCAAGGTCGGGCGGACGATCGACGCCATGTACATCGGCTTTGCGAGCGATATCCTTCCCCCGAACAAGATCACCGATTACCTGATTCGCGTTGTGCAGCCAAAGATGCAGGCGGTCGACGGTGTGCAGACGGCAGAGCTACTTGGTGGAAAATTGTTTGCCCTGCGCGCCTGGCTCAATCCTAATAAACTCGCCGCCTACGGACTCACCGCAACCGATGTCCGGGCGGCATTGGCCAATAACGACTATCTATCCGCCGTGGGGAGCACCAAGGGGCAGATGGTGCAGGTGAGCCTGACCGCGTCGACCAGCCTGCATTCGCTCGACGCATTCCGCAATCTGATCATCAAGCAGCACAACGGCGCCGTGGTTCGTTTGAAAGACGTCGCCAACGTAACACTCGGCGCCGAGAACTATGAATCCGAGGTGGGCTTCGATGGCCGGAAGGCGGTTTACATCGGCATTCAGGTAGCGCCGTCGGCCAATCTGCTCGAGGTGATCAAGCGCGTGCGCGCAGTTTTTCCCGGTATCCAGAAGCAGCTTCCCGAAGGGCTTAGAGGAAAGATTGTCTACGATTCCACGAAATTTGTGAAGAGTTCCATCGACGAGGTGGTAAAGACTCTGGTCGAGGCTCTGCTGATCGTCACGCTGGTGGTGTTTGCCTTTCTGGGTTCGCTGAGATCCGTATTGATCCCGACCATCGCGATCCCCCTGTCATTGATCGGCGCATTTACCGTCATGCTGGTGTTCGGCTTTTCGATCAACCTGCTGACGCTGCTTGCCCTGGTGCTCGCCATCGGCCTGGTGGTTGATGACGCCATCATCGTCGTCGAGAACGTCGATCGCCACCTTAAAGAGGGCTTGAAGCCGATGGAGGCAACCATTCTCGCGGCGCGCGAACTGGCCAGCCCCATTGTGGTCATGACGGTGGTGTTGATTGCCGTCTATATTCCCATCGGCTTCATGGGGGGCCTCACCGGGGCGTTGTTCACCGAGTTTGCCTTTACACTCGTCGGAGCGGTAACGATCTCGGGGATCGTCGCCCTGACCCTGTCCCCGATGATGTGTTCACGACTGCTCAAGCCCAATGATCCGTCCCGGAAGGGATGGCAGGCAAGGCTCGTGTTGTTTCTGGACCACCGGTTCGATGCGCTGCATCGGAGATACCAACGGCTGCTGCACAGGACGCTCAATACCGTGCCGGTAACCCTGGTCTTCGCCCTTGTCGTGCTCGGCAGCATCTATTTCCTTTATGCCGGCGCGAAATCCGAACTCGCGCCCCAGGAGGACCAGGGAGTGATCATCACCGCATCAACGTCTGCGCCGGACGCGACGCTGCAACAGCGCCAACTCTATTCCCGCGCTGTCTACGAGACCTTCGTCAAGCATCCCGAGACCGATCACGTATTCCAGCTCGACATGCCCGGCCGATCGATCGCCGGCATGGTGCTGAAACCCTGGGATGAACGGAAGAAAACCGCCAGCGATCTGCAGCCGGTCATCCAGCGGGAACTGAACCGGATCGCCGGTGTCCGTGTGGTGGCCTTCCAGCCTCCTCCACTTCCGGGCAGCAGGGGTCTGCCGATCCAGTTTGTTATTCAGACGACCGATCCGTTCGAACGTCTGCACCAGGTTGCCACAAAATTTCTGCAGGACGCGCAGAAGAGCGGCATGTTCATGTTCCTCGACAGCGACCTCAAGTACGACCTTCCGCAATCCAGGGTGGTCATCGATCGCGAACTGACCGCACAACTCGGCCTCTCGATGCGCGACGTAGGCGGCGCGTTGTCCTCAATGCTCGGCGGCGGCTACGTTAACTATTTCAGTCTCGAGGGCCGGTCATACAAAGTGATTCCGCAGGTGCAGCAGCGTTATCGCCTTAATACCGACCAATTGAAGAATTATTATATCCGCACGACAAGTGGTACAGCGGTTCCCCTGTCGACGGTTGTGCACATCGAGACCACAACCATTCCGGAATCTCTGAACCACTTTCAGCAGCAGAACGCGGCGACGATTTCCGGGGTAATGTTTCCGGGGGTGACACAGAATGAGGCGCTGTCATATCTCCAGAACCTGGCCGCGCAGACCTTGCCTCAGGGCTATTCGGTCAACTACGCCGGTCAGTCGCGGCAATTCATGCAGGAATCGAGTGCGCTGATCGTCACGTTCTTTTTCGCGCTGATCATCATCTTCCTCGCGCTGGCGGCCCAGTTCGAGAGCTTCCGCGATCCGGTGATCATCCTGGTTACCGTGCCTATGTCGATCTGCGGCGCGTTGATCTTCATCAGTCTGGGTATTGGCGGAGCGAGCCTCAACATCTACACAGAGGTCGGTCTTGTCACCTTGATCGGGCTCATCAGCAAGCACGGCATCCTGATCGTCGAATTCGCCAACAACTTGCAGAAAAAGGGCCACAACAAGCGAGAGGCGATCGAGATGGCAGCGGGTATTCGGCTGCGGCCGATCCTGATGACCACGGCAGCGATGGTGCTCGGCGTGGTACCGCTGATCACGGCGAGCGGTGCGGGCGCGGTCAGCAGGTTCAATATGGGCCTCGTGATTGCGACGGGCCTTTCGATCGGAACACTGTTCACGCTGTTCGTGGTGCCGGCGATGTACATGCTGCTTGCGGCGCAACACAAGAAACAACCTTCCGGGGTTACACCACCGGCTGAGTCCGGCTCCGCAGCATCCTAAAATACGTTTATCTCGGTCACATAGGTAAGCCTTATGTCTCCCCTGAAATGGGTAATCCAGGCATCTTCGGACGTTTATACCGGGAATGGCTTCAAAACCATACTCCCGATAAAGGCTTTCGAGGATAACATTTAATGTGAGGCCATTCGGGTCTGCTCAACCGGTTGTTTTTTTGGCATTTTTGTTGTAATCTAATACAATAATTTGCCGGAACAGCCAATGAGGAGGCACATCAGATAAATGTTTCCGATACAGAGACCAAGAAGACTCCGTCGAACTGAAGCCATCAGAAAGATGGTAAGGGAAACGGCGGTTTCTCCCGGCGATTTTATCTACCCGCTCTTTGTTACCTGTGGCAAAGACGTAAAAAAAGAGATTTCGTCCATGCCGAATTGCTTTCAGGAATCGGTTGATGAGCTGATAAAGAACGCAAGAGAGGTATATTCACTGGGCATTCCCGCAGTAATCCTCTTCGGCATCCCGGAGCATAAGGATGAAACGGGCACTGAAGCGTTTGCTGAAGACGGAGTTGTTCAGCAGGCTGTAAGGGCGATCAAGGATGCGGTCCCTGACTTATATGTAATAACGGACGTCTGCATGTGCGAGTATACGAGCCACGGCCACTGCGGGATCGTCAAGGATGGAGAGGTACTGAATGATCCAACACTTGAACTCCTTGTAAAAGAGTCTCTCTCCCATGCCCGGGCCGGTGCAGATATGGTAGCGCCTTCCGATATGATGGACGGCAGGGTAGGCGCCATAAGGGAAGCGCTTGATGAAGAGGGTTACGAGCTTGTTCCGATTATGAGCTACGCTGCAAAATATGCATCTGCATTTTACGGACCTTTCAGGGAGGCGGCCGAATCCACACCCGAATTCGGTGACAGGCGTTCCTACCAGATGGACCCCGCGAACCGCAGGGAGGCGCTGAAAGAGGTTGAACTTGACATTGAAGAAGGCGCCGACATAGTCTTGGTCAAGCCGGCCCTGGCATATCTCGATATTATTTCCGATGTAAAGGACACTTTCGACCTGCCTGTTGCCGCGTATAATGTTTCAGGTGAATACTCACTGGTCCATGCAGCGGCAAAGATGGGCTGGGTAGACTATGACCGCATCATGATGGAGGTGCTGACATCAATCAAACGCGCCGGCGCAGACCTCATACTCACCTACTTCGCAAAAGATGCGGCAAAGATACTTAACGGCTGAGATATCTGCCTGACACCTGCGCCCATATCATTTACCATGTTTGAAACATCCTGTAAAAGTTGCCCACCTCTTCACTGAAATTATGGGCTGTCTTAAATCTGTATTGTTCGAATGTCTTTAACTCAATCCTGTGTCCGCCATCTCCCGCGCCTCCGCCAGGTGAAGATAACTCTATCTTTACTGCGCCATCCCTTGCCGTATTGAATGTCCTCACATCCTTAAGCCTGGCCAATGTCTGCGCATGGGGGTGGCCATAGGGATTGAACATACCCGAACTTATAACTGCAACGGAAGGGTTGACCGCCGAGAGAAAACCGGGCGTTGATGATGTCTTGCTCCCATGGTGCGGCACCTTCAGCACATCGCTCTTCAAATAACCCCCGAGATGAACCATGTTATCCTCCGCTTCGGATTCAATGTCTCCGGTAAAGAGCACACTCATGCCCCGGGCTTTCACTTTAAGTACGAGCGATTCATTGTTTTCCTCAGACGCTTTCGAACTATATGCTGTATAAAACCCTTTGTACGGATGCAAAATTTCTATCGTATATCCATCGCCTTCAATAATATCCCCCCTCTTTAAGGCCCTGTGTGTTATCCCGGAAGGAACAGGCCCCGGATAAATAATCATTCCATTATCAAACAGCATCTCCGTCTCCTTCATGCCGGTGATATACCAGACTCCGCCTGCATGATCATTTCCTGAATGGGAAAGGACAAGGGCGTCAATTTTATCAATGCCGAGATAATCGAGATAACCTGCCGTCTGTCTGCCGTCCTTTCCCGTATCGATAACCACGACCTTTTTGTCAGGCAGGACAATAACGGCAGATTCGGCCTGGCCTACATCAAGGAATGTTACCTGAAAATCGTCACCACCTTTAATGAAAGGATAAACAAGGATAATTGCAAGGCATAATAATGACAAAACCGCTCCGTATCTCTTCTTTCTCAGGAATATCAGCAGAGAGAGGCAGGCATAAAAAATTACGGACAGGATCACGGGAAATGCGGGGACGGGGAACCTGATAAAATCTATCGTGCCCAGACCGTATATCCACTGAAGAACGGCATGACACAGGACCTGGAGTATGGAAGTCAGCGGGAACATCCCTGTTAAAAGGTAGACGAACGAGCCCAGCACAGCGCCCGGTATTATGAGAAAACACACGACAGGTGATATCACCATATTCGTAACAGGTGAAACAAGCGATACAGAGTGGAAAAAGTAAAGTACCAGCGGCATAGTGCCGACATAGGCTGCCAGGGTTATAATAAATGTAACGGTTATCCATCGCCATATCCTGTCCCGGAATAATTCTTTCATGCCCGGGATAAACAGTTCATTGCTCTTCTCATTATTCCACTCAAGGGCATACCCGATGGATACCACTGCCGTAAAAGACAACAGAAAGGAAACATCAAAAACTGCGTCTGGAGAGATCACAAGCAGAATGAAAGCCGCAAGCGCGACACTGTTTTTCCACATTCCCTTTTTGCCGAGAAGCATGCCGAAGAGAAAAACGTTTATCATTATGAACGACCTGATCGCAGGTATGCCTGCGCCGGAGAGGAACAGATAAAATGTCATGAAGGGCAGGCTCAACAGCGCGGACAGGCCGGAGGGTGTTATATATAAAGTCATCCGGTTAAGTACCGGATAAGGCAACCTTTTTAATATAAACCGGAAAACCGAGAACACAAGAAAGGAAAAAATGCCGAAATGTACACCTGAAACCGCCAGCAGGTGAGCCAGCCCCGAAGACGCGAACGACTTTCTCATATCCGCGCTTACACCACTTCTGTCCCCTGTGACAATGGCGCCAAGAAAACCGGCGACATCCTGTGAAAATTCTTTCCTGAAAAAGGATATAAGTGCAGCTCTCGATCTCTGCACATACCACATAATATCCTTCTTTACCTTCAGGGAATACACTTCCTTCAATGATGCGCTGATCTGTACATCATGTCTGAAGCTGCTCGGATTGAAAAACCTCCTTCTGCCTTTAATGTCAACAAGAAAAACCCCCTCTGCCCCGGCTTCAAGAGACCCGGAAGAGAACATCTTTATCTGCCTGCCCCTGATATCCACTGCACAATTGTCAATATCAATGATCCTGACCGGAGCTGAAAATCCGATTGCAGTCCCGGCAGGCATATCAACTACGTAGCCTTTTATCAATGCATCATCACACCTGAAAGGTTCTGCAATCGGGTGGTCCCTTGAGTAAGCATAAAAAAAAGATATAAGAATGAGTGCTATCAGGATAAACCTTTTTCTTATCAACGAGAAGACGATGATTGCAATTAGTAATAAAGAAATTGCAAAAGGGAAATATTTAAAGAGATAAAAAGAGGAAATCCCCGCAAGGGATGACAGAAACAACCACATCAGGAAAGTGAATCGGCAATTATCTTGGATATGTACTCCGCACATTCCTTTATCAACCTTTGATCATCACCCTCGACCATGATCCTTATCTTGGGCTCTGTACCGGATGGCCTGACGAGTATCCTGCCCCTCCCTTCCAGATCTCTCCTGACCTTCTCGACAGCCTGCGTGACGGCGGGTATTGAATCTATACTTCTTCTTTTCCCGACAGCGACATTTTCAAGAATCTGCGGGTACATCTTTATTTCACCGGCGAGATCGGAAAACTTCCTTCTCTTCTTCAAAAGATGCATCATCTGGATGGCCGTTATAGGCCCGTCCCCGGTGGTATTATGATCAAAGAACACAATATGGCCGGACTGTTCCCCGCCGAAATTATATCCCCCCTCCCTCATCTTCTCTACAACGTAACGGTCACCGACGGATGTCCTGACCAGCTTTATCCCTCTGCTTTGGAGGTAATGCTCAAGACCAAGATTGCTCATTACCGTGGACACCAGAGTGTCGTTCATTAAATGACCGGTTTCCTTAAGCCCCACGGCCAGCAGACCCATTGCCTTGTCACCGTCAACGATATCGCCCTTTTCATCGCAAAACAGGGTCCTGTCGGCATCACCATCGTGTGCGATACCCACATCGGCCCCTGCACTCACTACCTCTTCCCTCAGTCTGTCCATATATAAAGAACCGCAATTATCATTGATGTTTATGCCGTTCGGTTTATCGTTTATTGCTATTACCTCAGCACCAAGTTCACGGAAGACCCATGGGGTTATCTTGTAAGCGGCCCCATTGGCACAATCCACGACAATCTTCAGGCCTTCAAAATCAACACCCCTGGGAATCGTAGATTTAATATATTCGATGCACCTGCCGGTCGCATCATCAAGCCTGACAGCCTTTCCGATTCCCGCCCCCTGAGGTCTCTCCATCAAACCCCCTTCACTATGGACCAGTACCTCGATTTCCGATTCCAGGGCCTCTGGCAGTTTAAATCCGTCATGAGAAAAAAACTTTATTCCATTATCCTGGAAAGGATTATGAGATGCAGAAATAACTATCCCGGCGTCCAGCCTTAATGCCCTGGTTAAATAAGCTACGCCTGGGGTAGGCACCGGGCCTACCAATATAACATTCATCCCCATGGAACAAATCCCCGAAGTCAATGCAGACTCTATCATATAACCGGACAGGCGGGTATCTTTTCCTATAAGAACCAGGTTTCTCCCATGTTTCTTCTTCAGAACTTTTGCCGCAGCCATACCCACCCTCAGAACCGTCTCGGGTCTCATGGCCTCCGAATTTACTTTACCCCTGATGCCGTCAGTCCCAAAAAGCTTCATTTATCCTCACCGGATATGCTGACAATTACAGTTACCTCGTTCTTTGCCACTCTTATATTTTCCCCGTTGGTCACAATATTGAGTGTCTGCCGAAAAGTCTTACTCCTGCCGGAGACATCGACAGGTTCGGTCTTTACATACCTCATCCTGGTTACTATACTCTTTGGGCCTTCTATGCTCAGGTATGCAGGATCTGTTGTAACCGACACAACCCTGTATCCCTTTTTGGGAACCCCTTCTATAACAGCGCTGACAGATACGCTCTTTTCTTCCGTCTTTTCAATCTTGATCTTCACCACCGATGGATCTATCTTTGTCACCGTTAAGGAAGGAGGAACCTTTATATTATCTCTGTTAATATAATATGTACCCCATCCCTTTTTCATTTTTGACAAATCCAGATACACGCGGATATCCTGCACCTTTATACTCTTGATAAGCCTCTCATGTCCTCTCAGTCCGAGGTTTACCTCATTTGTCTTCCTGGTTACAATTTCATACCCTTCAGGCAGATTCTTTATCTCCAGCGGCACAGCAATCGTTATTTCAGAGACACCCTTTGAATTAACAAAAAACCACAGGGCAGTCGCGATGACTATAGACGCAATTTTCAGGAAAACATTCCTCTCAAAGATACGTCCCATGATATTATTTTTTCCTTTCGGCAAACAGCTCGGTCATCATATCCCTCAATGTCCCCATATCAAGAGGGGTTTCAAATCTTTCCGTCATTGCAAGCGAGATCTTGCCTGCTTCTTCAGAAACAATGATCGCCACTGCATCGCTTTCCTCTGTTATCCCGATTGCCGCCCTGTGCCTCGTACCGAATTCCTTCCCGAGGCGAGCGCTTAGTGTTATGGGAAGAAAACAGCCGGCTGCCAGTATTCTATTGCCCCTTATTATCACCGCCCCGTCGTGTATCGGCGAAGAGGGGTGAAAGATGCTGAGCAGAAGTTCCCTGGATACTTTAGCGTCAAGAGGCACTCCTATCTCGATAAAATCCTGAAGCGTGGTTTCCCTTTCTATTACTATCAATGCACCTATCTTCCTGCTGGCGAGTGAAACAACGGCCTTCACAATCTCATCATGCGACTTGAGTTCTTCCGCCCGTGCAAAGGCCGGAAGGAATGACGCTTGCCCCATCTTTGCAAGGGCCTTTCTTATCTCCGGTGCAAAAAGGACTATCAGGGCAATAACTATATACTCCCAGAACCCCTGAAGCAGCCAGTCAAGTGTATAAAATCTCAGGTATCTCGATATTATGGATGCCAGAAGGAGAACACCAAGCCCAACCAGCATCTGCACGGCCCGGGTGCCCTTTATAAGGATGAGGAGCCGATAAATTACAACCGCAACTATAATAACATCAAATGCATCCTGCCACCTTAGATGTCTTAAGATTTCGGTCAAGGACCGTCATCCCTCCATTAACATATTCATTCTATTGATGTAATTTTATGCAATATAGTTGTGTGCATATCTGCATGATACTGATAATTATATCATATTCCCCTGATTTCAGGCCTGGTTACAGAGTCATCCGGGTGCACGACAAATTTATGGGCAGCATTACTAAGCAGAAGACCGATAATCTGAATAGCTCCATAAAACTGCTCATCAGCTATATTCCATAATCCATGGAGCGCCATCTCCTGTAATATAAAACTTTTCCGCTCTGTTTATGCCGCAACGTTTTGCACTGTTTATCATAAATAATATGCTCGCCTTACCCGGATACGGCCCGGTACTGTGAGCAGCTCTTTGCCGGTGATTGGGTCCGGCTAATAAATCCGGTTACTGTCCCGGGGCAACAGGTTCAAATAACCTATATCCGTGAACGGATAAGATGTGTTAATTTTTCTCTGTCCGGACCCCTCATAAAAAGTGGTGTCTTGTCTTTTCCATATATTGGAATGTTCTCTTCAAATGAATTCTTAGAATTTATATAGAAGATTCCGAGAGGCAATTTTGTTGTTTCGGTCGCTCTTCTGAATGCCTCCTGACGGTCTGAAGGGTCATGAGAATCTTCGAGCCTGTATGTATTATCTTTGAACCATGCGTATGTATTGACTTTATTGAATGAGACACATGGCTGAAAAATATCAACGAGTGCATATCCTTTATGCCGGATTGCCTTTTTCAATATTTCCCTCGTAAGATCCCTGTCTCCAATAAATGTCCTGGCAACAAATGATGCATCAAGCGAAATTGCAACCGCAACCGGATTAAACGGTTCGGGGAAGACCCCGTGTACCTGAATCGGTGTCCTGAATCCTTTCCGGCTCGTAGGTGAAGCCTGGCCCTTGGTAAGCCCGTAGACCATATTGTTATGCACTATGTTCGTAATGTCCGGATTCCTCCTGATAGTGTGAATGAAATGATTGCCACCCTCACCATACATGTCTCCGTCACCGCTTTCCGCTATTACACTCAATTCCGGGTTGGCGGCCTTTATCCCGGTTGCCGGCGGTAATGCCCTGCCGTGCAGTCCGTTAAAGAAATTTGTCCGCAAATAGTGAGGCGCCTTGGCTGCCTGTCCGATACCTGAGACAATTACGAGTTCTTCAGGTTTTATTTCAAGCTCTGCAAGCGCCTCCTTCAATACCGATACTATGCCAAAATTTCCGCACCCGGGACACCATGCCATATCAATATCGGGCAGGTCGAAAATCTCTTTATTCATATGGCCGCCTCCCTTGATATCCTGCCGGCAAGCTCTTCGACAGAAAACGGCATCCCGTCATACTTGAGAACCTTACTGTCAAACTCCATCCCCAGATACAGTTTTATCAATTTGCCGAACTGTGAAGTCGCATTGTTTTCTACGATTATGGTCTTTTCCGCATTCTCCAGGTAATCGGTGATATCCGGGTGAAGGGGATAGACCTGTTTGATATAGAGATAGCTGATATCATTACTGCCGATATTTTCCAGGGCCTCCTTTATGGCCCCATGAGTAGACCCCCAGCCAACAACGAGAGTTTCATAATTTTCATTACCTATAAGTTCGGGAGGTACTGATTCCGCCCTGACCAGATCAAGTTTTTTCAGCCTTTTGTCAACCATCTTTATCCTGAGATCCAGGTCCTCGGTTATATGCCCATCTTCATTATGCTCATCACTGTCTGCCCCGATAATCCCTGCCCCGTATCCGGGTATACCGCGAGGTGAAATTCCGTCTTCCGTAAGCTCATACCTCTTGTAATCACTCCCGGTCTTAATAATGTATCTTTCAACATTTACAGCAGACATATCCGGTAAAGGAAGGTTGTAAATCAGGTCGGCGAGGTTCTGATCAGACAACACAAAGACAGGTATCTGATATTTATCTGCAACATTGAAAGCCTTCTGCGTGAGATAAAAGGCATCCTCAAGCGTACCTGGAGTATAGATTACCCTGGGGAATTCTCCATGCCCTGAATACAGCGCCATCTCCAGATCTCCCTGTTCTGTACGCGTCGGGAGACCCGTTGCCGGGCCGGGACGCTGAGCGAGATATATAACCGCAGGGCTCTCAATCATACCTGCAAGGCTGATCCCTTCAACCATCAGGGCTAACCCGCCTCCCGATGTTGTAACCATGGCCCTCGCTCCCGCATACCATGCACCCAGCTGCATATTCATGGCTGCTATCTCATCTTCAGCCTGCTCGACAATGATGTCGAAATTATCCGAATGTTGTGCAAGAAAGGTAAATACCCCCGTTGAAGGAGTCATGGGATATGCTGAAATAAAATTGCACCCCCCCGCAATGGCGCCCAGGCCGACTGCCTCAGACCCGGAGATTAATATCTCCTCTGCTGCTTCTTTATCTGTTCCTATATCAATACAAAATTTTCCGGATCTGCAGAAATCAGTTCCTGTCTCATATCCCTTTTTGAATGCTGTAATATTATTTCTGACTATATCTTCCTTTTTTTTCGAAAAGAATTTCATTATAAAATCAGATACCATTTCGATATCCAACCGGAACATTCCCGAAAGCATGCCGACAGCAACGATATTTTCGTATATGGTCCCGCCGATTTTCTTTGCCAATCCGGAGAACGGCACATCTATAAATTCAAGGTCTGAAGAAAGTTTTTCACTATCCCCTATTATGACCGTATCAGGGGATATACGTTTTTTCAGATGGGGAATCGCGGCGTTATCGAGGGGAATAAGAATATCTATCCTGTCAAGATAAGCGGAAACCCTTCTGGAAGAAACACGTATCTGTGTTGAATTGCTTCCGCCGCGGACACGTGACATATATTCCTTTGTTGCAAAAACATTATATCCGGCGCGCTTGAGAACACGCGGCAGGATTTGCTCGATGGTCTGTATCCCCTGACCGGCGGCTCCGCAAAGAACTATTGAAACGTCACCACTGATTTTAACTGTTGATCCCTTATTCATATTGCAGTCCACCTGTTCATCGAAATGGAACGGCAAGTAGTTATACATCAGATTATATGCAAAAAAGCGGGAAAATGCAAAAAATGGATGAGACTGAACTCAGCTCATGAAGAGCTTCATGTAGGTCCGCAGTTAACAGAATAGTTCTTGTGCTGTTTCTTCTCATCCTCATTGAGGTGACATTTCTTATATTTCTTTCCGCTTCCGCACCAACACGGGTCGTTCCTGCCCGAAGTAACATTCCCCGGCCTGTATTGAGCGGGTTTAAAAAAAGAGACTATTTTTTCAATCATTCCCATATATCAACACCGTAAACTGTGATATATTAATATATCATAAATCACTTTTTTAACATAATTCCAATGGTCTTTCAACCATTGGAACAGCGTTCGCTATGTATTATCAGGGGCAACGAATGTTTTCTAATATGCCTGCTTTTGAGTATAATTAAGAAATAACCATATCAGGAGGTATAAAGATATGAAATTCAGACCGCTTCAGGACTGGGCAGTGATCAAACAAATTGATGCAAAAGAAAAAACCCGCGGAGGTATCATCATCCCGGATACAGCAAAGGAAAAACCTTCCGAAGGTATAATAGTCTCCATTGGGCCGGGTAAATACAAAACCGGAAAAGCAGAGGGGAAAGATAAGAAAAAGAAGTTTGAGGCCACCACACTGAAGCCGGGTCAGCGTGTAATCTATACCGGGTACATGGCGTCGGAGATAGAACTTGACGGTGAAGAAATCACACTCGTCCGCGAGGAAGATATCCTGGGAACTGTTGAAGAAACCAGCCAGCTTACGGCCAGGGAATCACACGATATCAGCAAAAAACCGGCACAGCCCCTTATTGTAAAAAAGAAGTCCGAGGTTGCACAGCCACTGATAAAAGAAAAGGTCCCGCACGGGAAGAAGATCAAGAAAAAAGCTGCAAAGAAAACTACCGGGAAAACCACTCCTGATAAAGCAGTTAAAGAAAAACCACCGGGGGAAAAACTAAAAAAAGACAGCTGAAACCAGGAAGAAAAGAGGAAGATAAGGCTGATCAGCTCGTTGACCTGCAAGACACACAGGGTAATTTAATCAAATCAATTAAATGGATAGCGAGCGTATTCCCCGTGGTCTTGCTACAGGGAAGATCAATTCATGGTTCAGTAAATCCTCTTCAAAATAAAACGAAGGCAAGGGGTCTGAATTAAATTCAGACCTTTTTTTTAAACCTTTTCTATTTTATCGCGTCTAAATGAGTAGATGGAACAAGACAGACAGCTGATTATTAACTATCTCTCCGGAAATGGAGACGCAGTTGAAGAACTGGTTATGAAATATCAGAAAATGGTGTTCGCACTCACATACAGGATGATCAACGATGTGGAAGAGGCCAGGGACCTCACACAGGAAACATTTATAAGGGCAATAAAGGGCCTGAAGAAGTTCAGGATGGAGGCATCGTTCAAAACATGGCTTTACAGAATTGCAGCGAATGTCTGCATCAACCGGATGCGCCGGAATGTACCGGACGAAACAGATTTTCATGAAACGACGCTAACAAGTGAGGCCTCCTCCCTCAACTCAGTTATCAAAAAAGAAAAGGAACTGTACCTGCGGAAATCCATGGACATGCTGCCCGGAAGACAGAAGCTGGCCATTACTCTCAGGGTATATGAAGGATTCAGCTGCCGCGAGACTGCAGAGGTAATGGGGTGCTCGGAAGGGGCGGTAAAGGCACATTACCATAACGGTGTAAAACGCATGAGAGAAATATTAAAGGAGCAAGGCTATGAAACCCGGTCATGATGAAATAAAAGAGATGTTGGCAGATTATATCAATGATCAAACATCCCGTAAAATGAACGAACTCATAAAATCGCATATAGTAGAGTGCAAAGAGTGCATGGAGGAACTGGAATCCCTTATGGATCTGAAAAATCTTGCAATACCCGACCCGGGGGAATTGTTCTGGAAAACCCTTCCGCAGAGAGTTCGGGCCCGGACCGAAGAAGAATCCCGCCGTAGTTTTTCACTCAGGACGTTTCTTCTCCGTCCGGTAACGGCAACTGCACTTGCTGCAGTACTTGCCATATCTCTGTTCATATATTTCCAGGGCGGCAATACACTTTTACCTGATCCATCTTTTACAGATCCTTTCAATAAGGCAATGCCCGATTACAGCCAAATACCGGATAAAGCCGTCCCGTCGATTCAGATTACAGAAAACGAGATTGATACAAACGGGGAGTTCACTGATAATTATTCATATAATTATGATCTTTTTTCGATGAGTTCTGATGAACTTGCTGTAATATATAAAAAATTGAAGAAAACAATATGAAAATGGAGGTTAACATGAAAATGAAGATATTTATCCTTACCATCCTGTGTCTTTTTATTGCGGGAACGACCCTGACCGCACCGGCTGAATCCGCCCGGTTTCAGAATCATCCGCCGTCAAAGGAGCAGCGTGAGAAGATCAGAAAGAAAATAGAGGTCCTCAGGATATGGAAACTGACCGAAGCCCTTGACCTCGATGAAAATACATCGTCCAGGCTTTTTCCGATACTGAAAAAGTACGACAGGAAAAGGGCGGTAAGCCAAAAATCCTTTATAACCGGCCTGAAGGAACTGAGGGAATCCTTAAAAGAAAACCGCGAAGATAATCTCAAGGATATTATTGATAAACTCGAGCGTAACCACATGGAGCTTGAGAGGATAAACAACGAAGAGAGAAATGAACTCAAGACGATTTTATCAGTAAAACAGCAGGCACAGTACATCCTGTTCCAATTGAGGTTTAAGCGGGAACTTCAGAGATTCATTTCTGAAGCAAGGAAGAAACGGCAGGGCGGAGACTTCAGGAGAGACAGACGTGAAAACCCTTAGTACTCCTGTTTGTAAATTCGTTAACACATTTTAATGCTAAGAAATTTAGAATATCGTAATCTCTCAGGTCTCCCTCTTTGGAAAAAGGGGGGATTAAACAATTGCTGAAGAAAATAATATGCAATCATATTTATGAAACAGGATACTTAGCCTTATGAGAAACATTGAATTATGGTTTTTAACAAAAAACCTACTTTGTAAATGTTCTCAATGACTTTTTTGCAGTAATTTTTTTCATATCAGACGGAATGATCTTAAACAGCTCTCAGCCTTCCTGACTTCATAAGGAGTGTCTTTGTGCCATTCCTGTCAATTAACACAACTGTAGGCCTGAAGAAGACAAAGTCCTGATGGAACGGGGTTTTGACTGTTCCACCAAAAGATGAGTTGTCACCCAGGGCGATATGGATAGTGCCGAGTATCTTTTCCGATTCGAGAATATTATCAGGGCGGGTTGCCCTGTCGTTTGTGCCTATGCCGAGTTCCGCAATATTCCTGTTCTCTTTCCTTGCGGAAAGCCGTTCTTTAAGAAGCCCTGCAAACCGGTCTTCTCCCTCAACATCGGCACACTCACCATCCGTTATCGTCAATACCACAGGAGAATCAAGCCTGTATGTGGGCGCCCAGTCGAGAACCAGTTTCCCGTTTGCCGTTCCTTCAACCGGGGCAAGGAAGACTTCCCCGGCAGGCAGATTGCCGAATGATCCGGGCTTTTGCAATATGCCCGTATCCGTGAGAGGCCTCCGTCCCTCTTTTGACAACCTTATATGTGTTCCATTGGGTGTGTTAACCTCTATCACTTCAGCTCTGCTCACAATTCTTGCCAATGCATTCGTTCTCCTTGCAAGCGCCTTCCAGTCTACATTCATCGCACCCTCGAACATCCCGATATCAAACAGGGGCATACTTGCATATCTCGTTCCGCAGATCCTTGTGAGGAAATCCCTGAAACGGGTATGGCTGGTGGAGTAGTTGGAGAGGGCAATAACTGCATCCACGGCCTTATCCTTATATCTGTCAATAATCTTTTCTGCCGCTGCTATCTTCCGGCCGGAAGCCCTCTTGCCAATAACCGGTTTCAGGAGTTTTGCTTCTTCGAGTTTTTTTACCGTCTTATCACCAAAGGCTGACTTCCACAGGTTTGAAGGCGGTTCCACACCATGTCCTTTTCTTGAAGGATATACTTGATAAATTATGTCCCCGGCGAAGCCCCTGCCCGTTTCCTGTATAAGAAGGGCTATATCTTCCAGCCTTTCCCATCTGCCGAGGTCATTCGCTGAGACATCTTCATTTCCGGAAGGCTTATCTGTAAAAACAAGCACCTTCTCATCCTTCTTTATACCCAGGTTTGTCCTGAATATTTCTCTGACAGCGTGAGTAAGCATGCATTAATTATGATGGCGTCGCAAAAAGTCGCCGGCTACTGCGTTGCATTAAATGAATAGTAAGCGTATTCCCTGTTGTCCTGCCACAGGGAAGATCAGTTATCCCCTCACTGAGACGTACCCAGCAGGTACGCCTCAGTCTTCGAAATTTATGCGCCTTGTATCTGACGATTTTTGCTTAGCCGTCCCTTCTTGAACTTTTTACGAGTCCATTAATTAGAGTCTGTCCATAAAGACAGTCCCTCTATCTGTCATTTCCCGACTTAGTCGGGGAATCTATTCTTTTCTATAAGTTCCGGATGTCCCGAATGTTTTCAGGGCATGACAAAAATAAAAAACGGCAATTTATGGACAGATTCTGATTATAGCATATGGCAAATTAGAAGTTAGAATTCAGTAGCCTGTATACAGAAGAAAAAAATGTCTCTACGTGCTCAGCGGTTAATTTTTCAAACCGAAAACAGTTCCATCTGATGGAGGTGTTCATCCGGAAAACTTATGGGATAAAGGTTGTCAAAACAGGCATAGCAGAAATCTTCGGGAGAGGGCAGGACCCTCTTGAGACCTTCAATAGAGAGATAGCTAAGGGAGTCGGCCGTAATGTACTTCCTGATCTCCTCGTTTAAATGTGAGGACGCTATAAGCTCCTGTCTTGTCGGTGTGTCGATGCCGTAAAAGCACGGGCCGATTGTCCTTGGAGAACTGATCCTCATATGCACCTCTTTTGATCCACCTTCCCTGAGCATCTTGACGATCTTCTTTGATGTCGTACCCCTCACGATTGAATCATCTACGGCAATTAGCCTCTTGCCTGCCAGAAGCTGCCTTACCGGATTCAGTTTGATCTTTACACCAAAGTGCCTGATGCTCTGTTTTGGCTCAATGAATGTCCTTCCTACATAATGGTTTCTTATCAGCCCGAGGTCGAACGGAAGTTCGCTCTCCTCCGAATATCCAATAGCTGCCGGCATTCCGGAATCAGGCACCGGGATGACAAGGTCTGCATCGATCCGGGCCTCCCGGGCCAGTTGCCTGCCGAGGGCTTTCCGTATCTGGTTGACATTAATCCCGCCAAAAATATTGCTGTCAGGCCTCGCAAAATAAATAAGCTCAAATACACAATGTGCCTTTATTGTACTGTTGACAGCCCGAAAAGATTCAGTCCCTCTTTCGCTGATCACAAGCATCTCACCGGGCTCAACGTCCCGGATGTATTTTGCGCCTATAAGATCAAAAGCGCACGTTTCTGAAGCAACAACATGGGCGCCGTCAAATTCACCGAGGCTCAGGGGTCTGACACCAAAGGGATCCCTGATTGCTATCATCTCTTTCTCCAGAAGTATCAGTAAACTGTAGGCACCCTTAACCTGATTCAGTGCACTGATAATTCTCTGATGAATATCCCCGCCCTTTGAATGGGCCGTCAGGTGTACTATTACTTCGCTGTCGGAATTTGACTGAAATATGGCCCCATCTTCTTCCAGAGCAGAACGGAGCGAAACAGCATTGATGAGATTGCCGTTATGGGCAATCGCCATCGGTCCAAGGGAAAAATTAACCACAATGGGCTGAACATTTTTTAACGCACTCACGCCGGCAGTTGAATAGCGGTTGTGCCCTATGGCCGAATATCCGGGAAGCCTCTTAAGGCGTTTTTCGGAAAATATATCCGCCACAAGCCCCATCGCCTTCTCGATATGGAGCTGTTTGCCGTCAGAAGTGCATATACCTGCACCCTCCTGTCCCCTGTGTTGAAGCGCATGAAGTCCAAGATATGTGAGGTTGGCGGATTCGGAATGCCCATAGACACCAAAAACACCACACTCTTCATGCGGAGTTTGAAAAAGGGGCCTATTTGCGTGTTTCCCGGGTCTAATCAAGATTTAACTCAGGCTGTTTTATGATTGAATATTCTAACATAACTACCCCTGATATAAAAATATTTCATCATAATCCCGGATTATTTACAAATCAATACAAGACAAACCCGGAAAAATGACAAATGGCGAAGATGTGACCGATGAAGTCCGGGTATTTGAACAGCAGTGCGGAAGAATCAATGATATTGTCATCAGGATGCTGAACATCACGCATTACAGGACAAAGGAATATACAGAAAACACGAAGATATTTGATCTGTGATGCAAAGATCAGGGTATGGTGATCGGCGACAGGTGAAAGAAACGGTGACGGTCACGATCCAAAATCCGTCGCAATCTTTTCCGTCTCCATGCGTTGCATAATAAGGTACACTATCTCTTCTTCATCATGTTGCCCCGTGATGTCGATCCAGCGAATGCCCTCTTCCTTTCTGAACCAGGTAATCTGTCTCTTTGCATACCTCCTGGATGCGATTTTTACATTATTAACGGCATTTTCAAGGTCTACCCCGCTTCTTAAATACTGTGCTATCTCCTTGTACCCTATAGCCTGCAAAGCGGTACGACAGGGATTAACTCCAAGGAATCTCCGCACTTCGTCAATGAGGCCCGCTTCGATCATTCTGTCAACACGTTCCTCTATCCTCCTGTAAAGTTCAGTCCGGTCCCTGATAAGCCCCACCTTTATAAAATCGTAAGGCAGGGGCGCAGTCAAATCCTCATGCATCCCGGACATGGGCTGTCCTGATTTGATACAGACCTCAAGCGCCCTGACAATTCTCCTTGAATCAGTCGGGACAAGTTCATCCGCCCTGACCGGATCCAACAATTCAAGCCTTTCATATAGACTCCCGGGCGATTCTCTTTCAATCAGAAGCAGTTCCTCTCTGAGCGGCCAGTCGGCTCCCGGCGCCTCAAACAGGCCTCTCGTCATAGCCTTGATATACAGGCCAGTTCCGCCGACGACCAGCGGTATCCGGCCTTCTTTATGAAGACTGTCAATGATCGGCACCACCTGTTCGATATATCTTCCTGAACTGAATTCTTCCCATGGGTCAACGATATCTATCATGTGGTGTCTGACAGCCGCAAGTTGTTCCGGCGCCGGCTTGGCTGTACCGATATCCATATACCGGTATACCTGCATGGAGTCGGCGCTGATAATCTCTGTACCAAGGTGTCCGGCTACAAGGACCGATGCGCCGGTCTTGCCGACACCTGTGGGGCCAAGTAGAACGAGGACGGGGGCAAGGTTTTTTTTATCAATCATCTCGATCCATTGCCATTTTCATAAGGAAAACTTATTTGCGCTCAAACATTTTTCTAAGGTCATCAATGGAAAAATACAGTCTTGCGGGCCTGCCGTGAGGACAGTGGTGCGGATCTTCAGCACTATCGAGGTCCCGCAGAAGCTGCAAGACCTGCTCGCGTCCAAGGATTTTCCTGCCCCTTACAGAGCTGTGGCATGCAATCCTTTTTGCAAGCCCATCCATGATATCATCAACAGGCGTGCTCGCTCTGAAATCCATTATACTTGCTGCGATGTCCATCAATAAACCTTCGAGCCCCTCCTGATCAACGACCCCGGGAATCGACCTGACTATGACGGTATTGCCCCCGAAGTCATCAATATCAAACCCTATTTTCTCCAACATATCCTTATATTCGAGCAATACGCTATATTCTTTTGCCCCGAGCCTTAACTGGACCGGAAAAAGAAGCCCGCATGAATCCACCCCTGTTCCTTTCCTGAACTTCTCATATAAGACCCTCTCATGCGCTGCATGGTGGTCAATAATACAGAACCCGTCCATATCAGCATATGCAACGAACACGTCGCCAATATACAAAAAAGTCTTTTCCACATTGCAGGGAAGCCAAATCGTCTCAGAATCCCGTTGAGATACGGCTTCCGGCCGGTCAATCCCATAAACACCGCCGCCAGATGAAACCTTTAAAGAATCGATCTTGTTTTCCCCGTACGAGTACAACGCTTTTACCGTGTCATTTCCCGGCAACACCTCTTTTCTGAGAATATCCCTGAGGGATATCAGCAATGTATCATATATCCGTTCCTTTTCGAGAAATCTGACCTCCCTCTTTGAGGGATGTACATTAACATCTACCCTCTCGGGATCGATGTTCAAAAGGATTAAAAAAACCGGATGCTCATCCCCGGAAATAACACCTTCATATGCCCTGTATATGGCATGCCGCAGGGATATATCCATAATAGGTCTCCCGTTAAGAAAGAGGTACTGGTTTGATCTTCGCTTTCTGAAATTGCCCTGCCCGGAGACAAAACCTTCCAGTGACATTCCTGTATTTTCATCTGCAAGATTAACCTCCATGAGTCCATCCATAAATTCCATGCCGAATATCTGTGCGATCCTCTCTTTGAGCGTCCTTACGGGATGAAGACTCATAATCTTTTTCCCTGCATCACTCAGGCTGAATCCTGTCAGTGGGTTTGCTATGGCAGCACGTGTAACACAGTCGATTATGTGGTAGAGTTCCGTATGGTCGGTCTTGAGGAACCTCTTGCGCACAGGTACATTAAAAAAGATATCCCTGATTTCCAGTGTAGTCCCCATGGTCGCTACATCTCTAACGGATTGAACCTTACCTCCCGTAATCTCTATTTCCGTCCCCTCGGATATGCCTGCGGGAGCAGTTTTCAGCTTGACCTTTGAGACAGAGACAATGGATGAAAGCGCCTCACCCCTGAACCCCATTGTTGAAATACGGAATAGATCATCTTCTCCGGTTATCTTGCTGGTGGCATGCTTCTGAAAGCAGAGAAGTGTATCCTCCCTGTCCATGCCGGTGCCATTATCACTGACCCTGATAAGCCGTTTCCCGCCCTTCAGTACATCTACACGTATATCCGTGCTGTCCGCATCAATAGAATTTTCAACGAGTTCCTTTACAATTGATGCAGGTCTCTCTATCACCTCACCGGCTGCGATCTTGTTCTGAAGGATTTCTGATAAAATCTTTATTCCGGACATTATGGATAAGAAAGAATAATCTGCGTTTATTGAAATTTTTTTCAGCCTGATTATACCCCAAAAACTGCCTTAAATGATAATATATCGTGTTAACCGATTTCGGCCGATACCCGTGAATCCGGGTATTGTGCCATTAAACCTGCACAGTAGAAGGAGGATATATGGATTTCAAGGAAATGGTACTTAATAAGGCTATCGAGGCCAGAGACGGCGCAAGGGCTCTCCTCAGGGCATCGACCGAACAGAAAAACAGGGTACTGCTCAATATGGCAGAGGCTGTCATTGACAATTCCGTCATGCTCAAGAAGGAAAATGAAAAGGATACTGCATATGCAAAAGAAAAAGGCTTGAGCGCCGCCCTTACAGACAGGCTGACACTGACAGACAAGCGTATCATGGAGATGGCGGACGGGCTGAGATATATAGCGGCGTTGCCTGATCCTTCAGGGGAAATCGTCAGGATGTGGAAGAGACCAAACGGCATGACAGTTGGGAAAATGCGGGTCCCAATAGGTGTTATTGGTATAATATATGAATCCAGACCGAATGTGACTGCCGATGCCACAAGCCTGTGCCTCAAGGCAGGCAATGCTGTTTTCCTCAGGGGCGGTTCCGAAGCAATTAACTCAAACCGCGCAATAGTAAAGATTCTGAGGGATGCAGCGTCTCTGGAAGGACTCCCTCCCGGCGCCGTCACCTTCCTCGATATACCCGACAGGGAAGCCGTCATGGAAATGCTCAAACTTGAAGGAATAATAGACCTTATCATCCCGAGAGGCGGCGAAGGACTTATCAGGGCGGTCACGGAAAATTCACGCATACCCGTGCTGAAGCATTACAAGGGGGTATGCCATGTCTTTGTCGACAGGGATGCCGACCTGAAGATGGCCGGAGATATATGCCTCAACTCGAAGGTCCAGAGACCCGGTACCTGCAATGCGCTCGAGACAATGCTGGTCGACGATAAGATCGCGGCTCAATTCCTGCCCGGCATCTACGGAAGGTTTAAGGCTGCAGGTGTCAAGGTCAGGGGATGCACCAGGACAAGGGAGATTGTGCCTGAAGCCGAGGCTCTCAATGAAGAGGACTATTATAATGAATACCTCGATCTCATTATTAATGTCGGGGTAGTCCGGGATATGGATGAGGCCATGGATCATATAGCAAGGTTCGGCTCTTCTCATACAGAGACCATTGTTACGGAAAACTACAGCAGGGCAATGAGGTTTCTCAGGGAAGTCGATTCTTCCGCAGTCTTGGTAAATGCATCGACAAGGTTAAACGACGGCGGACAGTTCGGACTGGGCGCAGAGATAGGCATCTCAACAGACAAGATTCACGCGCGTGGTCCAATGGGTCTTGAGGAATTAACCTGCACCAAGTTCATAGTATTGGGAAGCGGCCAGCTGAGAGAATGACTATAAGAGAAGAAAAATCATTATTTTTTACGGGGTTACCAATATTCAGACATCAGAAATATTTATTCGGTCAGGCAGTGATGATGGTGGGCAGGGACGGAATTGAACCGCCGACACGAGGATTTTCAGTCCTCTGCTCTACCGACTGAGCTACCTGCCCTTCCGAAAATATAATAATAAAGATTAAGGAGATTTTATGTCAAGTTCGGGATTCCGCGCAGAAGGAAAAGGGGACAATCCCTACATATACGTATTTGCGTTTGTATCCGGGATTGCTCTCTCCTTTGCCTTTCCCGGACGGGATCTCTCTTTTCTTGCATGGTTTGCCATGATTCCTTTCATAACCCTCCTTACCGACTGCTCTCGAAAAATTGCCTTCAAAGCGGGTATTATCTTCGGTATTCCCTTTTTCTTTGGAACGCAGTACTGGATTTACTACTCTATAAATCACTACGGTCATATGAATATTGTCCTGAGTTTTACAGTCATCCTTTTACTCTGTCTTTATGAATCGCTGTATACAGGCATCTTTGCCGTTCTGACGAACTACATATCGGAGAAGTCCGTTCTCCCGCTGGTACTTACGGCACCCACCATATGGATATGCATAGAGTTCGCCAGAGGATACATATTTACAGGTTTTCCCTGGTCCTTCCTTGGATATTCTCAATACAAGCTGTTACCGTTGATACAAATCGCTGATATTACAGGTGTATATGGTGTATCATTTCTAATCGTCGCCGTAAACAGCGTGGTGGCTGATTTTATCATTCTAAAAAAGAGACAAAAAAGGATTCCACTTTACCCCTCCGTTCCTGCTTATACGGGGGCCGTCGTCCTTATTATATTAATTTCATTATCATTTTTATACGGCTATCACCATCTTAACAAAAGTGAGACAGGGAAAAAAATCAAGGTAGCCATTATTCAGGGAAACATCGAACAGGACAAAAAATGGGACACGCAGTATCAGGAATCTGTCTTTTCCACATATATCTCCCTCACAAAAAAAGCATCCACAGCCAAACCGGACCTGATAGTCTGGCCGGAGACTTCCGCACCGTTTATCTTTGGATTGAATAAAAAATATACTGAAAGATTAATAGATTTTCAAAAATATAATAAGATTCCACTTCTCTTTGGAAGTATAAAGGTAAAATCAAAAAAGAACGGCAATTACAAATTAACAAACAGCGCTGTTCTTTTGAACAACAATGGAAAAGAAGTCTATACTTATGATAAAATACATCTGGTTCCATTTGGAGAGTATGTCCCACTGAAAAGTCTTCTTTTCTTTGTGAACAAAATGGTAGATGGGATTGGAGATTATGTTCCGGGAAACAGTTTTCATTCAGCAAAAACTGCTTTTGGCAACTTTTCCACAGTAATATGTTATGAACTGATTTTTCCTTCACTGGTGCGGACCTTCTTCCTGAAAGGTGGAGATTTTCTTGTAACCATCACTAATGATGCCTGGTTCGGGAATACAATAGGCCCTGTTCAACATTTCTATACAGGTGTATTCAGGGCAATAGAAAACAGAAAACCCGTTATAAGAGCAGCAAACTCGGGAATATCCGGGTTTATTAACAGCAGGGGGAGAGTTATAAAAAAATCAGAATTATTTAAGCGTGAAGTCTTGATTTCTGAAATAACAAAAGATTCAGAAATAACATTTTACACAAAATATGGTGATATTTTCGCTTACCTTTGCATAGTAACCGTTGCATTGATAGTGGTAAATCTGATGTTTTATCCAAGATCTCGCTTTGGAGGTAAAAAATGGTAGTAATTTCTGAAATAAGAGAAGAACTAAGCATGATAAAGAAGAGGATGGAAGAACTTCGAGGTTATCTTTGAACTGGAAAAGAAGACACTTAAAATAAAAGAAATAGACGAAGAACTTGCCAGGGAAGATACATGGAAGGACCGCTATAAGTTTCAACTTCTTCAAAAACAGAAATCCGAACTCGAAAATATAGTTGAACCATTCAAAAAATCACTTGAAAAAGAACAATATCTCGAAGAATCCATAAATATACTCGATGAAGAAGATGGTTCATTGTTTGCTGAAGAAATAACCCGGAATATAAGGGAATTGTTGTCTGATCTTGAGAAACTCGAACTCAAACATTTCCTTTCCGGAAGCATGGACAAAAACAATGTCATCATTGAGATACATCCCGGCGCCGGAGGTACGGAAAGCCAGGATTGGGCACAGATGTTATTCAGGATGTATCTTAAATGGGCTGAAAAGAACGGTTATAAAACCGAAATAGTCGACATATCATATGGAGAAGAAGCCGGCATTAAGAGTGTGACTTTTACTGTAAACGGGCTTTATGCCTATGGAATGTTGAAAGGTGAGGCAGGTATTCACAGGCTTGTCAGAATATCACCATTTGACTCAAATAAAAGACGTCATACCTCTTTTGTGGCGGTTCTTACATATCCTGAAATCGAAGAAGACATAGAAGTTGATATTAATGAGAAAGATATCAGAATTGATACGTACAGGGCTTCAGGCGCCGGCGGTCAGCATGTAAATAAGACATCTTCCGCTGTCAGGATTACTCACATCCCAAGTGGTATCGTGGTTTCGTGTCAGAATGAGAGATCACAATATAAGAATAAATCAAATGCAATGAAGGTTTTAAGGGCCAGATTATATAGTTTGAAGATCAGTGAACAGGAAAAAGAATTGAAAGGTATTATCGGCAATAAAAAGGATATAGCATGGGGTAATCAGATCAGATCGTATGTATTACATCCATACAGGATAGTAAAAGATCACAGAACATCGGTAGAAACGGGAAATGTGGATGTTGTTCTTGATGGTAATATTAATATGTTTCTTGAGGCATATTTGAAGAACAGGGATAAATCTGATTAATTGTCGGGTTATATACTACTATTATATTATTTAAGTATTAGTAGTAGTAGTAATAGTATGTGTTAGTATGTTTATTTGTTTCTTAATATATTGTTTTTAAAGAAAAAATTAATGTGTATAACAGATGAATTCGGGTATTGGTTTATTATCGTTTTTTACAGTTTTTATCGGGATGAAAGAAGTATATCATTTATTAACGCTTTTCTTGCTTTGAGTTAACAGATAGGCTATAATGTATAGCCTTCCCGGGAGTAAGTTATTAACAATTGTTAATAACTTGTTAATAAACAACGTAATCATGGATATTGAAAAAACATGGCATAAGGGTCTTTCTCTTATTGAAGAGAAGCTGGGAGATTCAATCTTTGAACTTTGGTTTAAGCCGATCAAGGCGGCCAATATAAAAGATGGAGTTCTTACGCTTGAGGTACCCAATAGATTTTATATGGAATGGATACAGGATAATTATCCGGAGATTATTAATGATGCAATGAAGAAGGTATCAAATACGGTATTTACGATCAAGTATAAATTTGCTGAATCGCAGGATAGGGAAATTAAACAGATTCAGCGTAAATTTTATGACAGGCGTAAGCGACTTGCAAGCAAAGGGATATATTTAAACCCCAAATATACATTTGATTCTTTTGTTGTCGGTTTGAGTAATGAGTTTGCTCATGCGGCGGCAATAGCAGTAAGCGGAGCCGTAGGTAAAACATATAATCCTCTGTTTATATATGGTGGCGTAGGACTGGGTAAGACACATCTGATAAATTCGATAGGTAACAGGATTATAGACAGCAGCCCTGAATACAATGTAATTTATGTGTCTGCGGAACAGTTTACGAATGAAGTTGTTTCAGCCATCAGACATAATAAAATGGGGGAGTTTAAAGAAAAATATAGAAATACAGACCTGTTTTTGCTCGATGACGTTCAATTTATTGCAGGAAAGGACAGAACACAGGATGAATTTTTCCATACATTTAATGCACTTTATGAGAAACAAAAACAGATAGTAATATCGAGCGACAGGCCTCCAAGGGAAATATCGGACATAACGGACAGACTTAAATCCAGGTTTGCAATGGGCCTCATTGCGGATATCCAACCGCCTGACGTAGAGATGAAGGTTGCTATATTGCAGAAAAAGGCTGAAGCAGAGAAGATAGAAATAAATGATGAAGTGGCATATTTTCTTGCAACAAGAATCAAATCGAATGTGAGAGAACTGGAGGGCAGTCTTATCAAGCTGGCTGCGTATTCTACTTTAACAGGCAGTAATATAAATCTTGATATGGCAAAGAAGATACTTAAGGACTTTATCCGTGATGATGACAGACCCGTGACAGCCGACCAGATCCAAAAAGCAGTATGTGAGTTTTATGGTATAAGACAGCAGGACATGAAGACGAGGAAAAGGACAAGGGAGATAGCATTACCGCGGCAAATAGCAATGTATATTTCCAAGAAGCTTACACAGCTTTCTTTAAATGATATAGGTAAATCCTTTGGTGGAAAAGATCATGCAACCGTAATATATGCGTGCAAACAGACTGAGGACAGGATGAACAAGGACGAATCCTTTAAGAGAATTGTTGAAAATCTTATAGGCAGATTAAAGCCTTAAAGGGGGTAACATTATGAAAATAACAGTTTCCAGAGACAAGTTGCATGAGAAACTCTCAGATATCCAGTCAATTGTCGAAAAAAAGACTACAATGCAGATATTGAGTCATTTTCTTTTAAATGTTACATCGGATGGAGCCGGTATATCCGCAACAGATTTGGAGACTGCAATACAAGAACCTCTTCCGGTTGAGAAGGTTGATGCTGAAGGGAGTTTATGTATACCTGCAAGAAAACTTTTCGAAATAGTAAGAGAGGTTGATGGAGACATAAGTCTTTCTACCGATGACAGTGAGTGGCTGAGGGTTAAGGCTGACGCCAGTAACTTCAGGCTGGCCTGTCTGGATCCCGGTGAATTTCCCAAGTGGCCGTATATGGAAGATGGTAAGAAATTGATTATGAAGGCATCGGATATCTTCCATGCAATAGAAAAAACACTATATTCAGCCGGCGAGAGTGATACGAGATATACACTTAATGGCATCCTTTTTCATATAATGCCGTCAAATAAAGAGCTTGTAGTAGTTGGAACAGACGGCCACAGGCTATCGGCTATGTTTAACTCCATGGATCTGCCCTTTGACGACGAGCTGAAAGTCATCATCCCCCGTAAGGCAGCAAGTGAATTAAGAAAATTTCTTAGCGGTTCGGATAGTGATATATCGGTTTTTTTGGGAAAGAACCATATACAGTTTGATATCGGTGAGGTAAAATTTCTCACAAGATTGATAGAAGGCACGTATCCGAACTATGATCAGGTAATCCCGAAATCTAATGAAAAGAAGCTGACAATCAATAAGGAAGCATTTGTAAAAGCATTGCGCAGGACATCCATCATGAGCAGAGAAAAGAGCAATGCGGTAAAGTTTGATATAGCGGAGAATCTGATTACAGTTACTGCTTCAAATCCCGATTTGGGGGAAGCAAAAGACCAGATTGTAACAAATTACAGTGGTGATGAATTATCCCTCGGGTTTAATGCAAGATATCTTTTAGACGCTCTCTCGGCCATAGATTCGGATGAAGTGGTGTTTGAACTTCAGGATTCCCTTAGCCCTACGCTGCTGAAAGGGGTTTCAGCAGATAATTATATTTGCGTTGTAATGCCGATGAGAATTTAAAGCACCTTAATTTTCCGACAATTCGATGAGGCAAATCCTCTAAAGGAGTATAAATGGAAGAAAGCAATGTGGCATCCGGAACAGAATACGGAGCCGATAACATCAAGATACTGAAGGGACTTGAAGGAGTCCGGATGCGCCCTGCCATGTATGTCGGTTCGACGGGGATCGAAGGCCTTCACCATCTGGTATACGAGGTGGTTGACAATAGCGTCGATGAAGCCCTGGCCGGATTCTGTACAAGCATAGAAGTTACCCTGCATCATGATGAAAGTGTTACCGTTATTGACAACGGGAGGGGTATACCGGTACACGTGCATACGGGTGACAAAAAAGGCAGGACAGCGGCGGAGATAGTCCTTACGGAACTCCATGCAGGCGGAAAATTTGATTCAAAGGCATACAAGATTTCGGGCGGTCTTCATGGTGTGGGTGTATCTGTAGTCAATGCGCTTTCTGAGTGGCTTGAACTCGAGGTTAAACGGGAAGGGAATGTGTATCAGCAGAGATTCGAGAGGGGCAAACCCACGATGCAGCTCACAGTTGTTGGCAAGACGAAAAAGTGTGGCACAAAGATCACATTCAAACCGGATCCGCTTGTATTTGAAACAATCGAATTGAGTTTTGAAATATTGTCTCAAAGACTAAGGGAACTTGCATTCCTGAATAAGGGGCTTATAATATCAATCAGTGATGAACGTACCGGTAAAAAGCAGGAGTTCCATTATGCCGGCGGTATTGAATCATTTGTTGAACATCTCAATAAAAACAAGACCCCGATTCATAAAAAACCGATATATGTAGTCAGAGAAAAAGATGGTGTCATTGTGGAAATAGCGTTGCAGTACAATGACGGCTATGCAGAAATGATTTATACCTTTGCAAATAATATCAATACAAAAGAGGGTGGAACGCATCTGAGCGGGTTCAAGGCTGCCCTTACGAGGACTTCCAACAGTTACGCAAGCTCGTCCGGCCTGTTGAAGAACGGTAAGGGAGGAATATCGGGTGATGATATCCGCGAAGGACTTACTGCGGTTGTAAGTGTAAAATTACCTGATCCGCAGTTTGAAGGGCAGACAAAGATGAAGCTTGGCAATACCGAGGTTAAGGGTCTTGTCGAGTCAATAGTTAATGATGCACTTGGGGCATATTTTGAGGAAAATCCATCTATAGCAAAAAAGATAGTTGAAAAGGCGATCCAGGCATCAAGGGCAAGAGATGCCGCAAGAAAGGCAAGGGAACTTACCCGCAGAAAGGGGGCACTTGAGGACACCGGCCTGCCCGGCAAACTGGCGGACTGTTCTGAAAAGGATCCGTCACAAAGTGAAATTTTTATTGTCGAGGGGGATTCCGCCGGCGGATCTGCAAAACAGGGAAGGGACAGAAGGACGCAGGCTATTCTCCCTCTGCGTGGAAAGATACTGAATGTAGAAAAGGCGAGATTTGACAAGATGCTCTCGTCTGAAGAAATCAGGATAATGATAACAGCGCTGGGTACGGGGATAGGCCATGATGATTTTGATATCTCAAAGATCAGGTACCACAAGATAGTCATTATGACCGATGCGGACGTTGATGGAGCGCATATAAGGACCCTCCTTCTGACATTTTTTTTCAGGCAGATGCCGGAGGTGATAGAAAACGGATACCTTTATATTGCACAGCCGCCCCTTTTTCGGGTGAAGAAAGGGAAAAGAGAAAAATATATTCAGAACGAGGCCGAACTTCAGGACATGCTTTTTGAGATAGCGATTGAAGATGTCCAGTTAAATATCGGAGGAAAAGAGCTGAGAGGAAAGACCCTTTTACCTGTGCTCAGGAGGATTGCGAGCTACGAAAAACTGATCGACTGGTATATAAGAAGGAGAAAAGATCCCGGGGTGCTTGGATATATCCTGAAGAAGAATATATCCAGGGATTTCTTTAAGAAAAAGGAGAATCTTTTCGATCTTATTGAGATATTAAAGAGGCGGTTTAACGACATCAGGGCTTCAGATGTGTTTTATGATGAAGAACATGAAAGTTATTCAGTCCAGTTGAGAAGGCATAACTTCAGGATAAACCTGGATTATAATTTCATAAGCACGCCTGAGTATAAAGAACTTGGTGAACTGTACAAGGTCATACGTGAGCTTGGAGAGCCTCCTTATAAAATAAGGGTGAAGAATGAGGAAAAGGAATTCTACGAGAGCAGACAGCTGTTTGATTATATTATGTCTGTTACAAAGAAGGGGATTTCAATACAGAGATACAAGGGACTCGGTGAGATGAACCCTCGGCAACTGTGGGAGACCACAATGGATGCGGAGAAGCGGACACTGCTGAAGGTGACAATCGATGATTCTGTCCTGGCCAATGAAATCTTTACTACCCTGATGGGAGATCAGGTAGAACCGAGAAAAGAGTTTATAATGAAACGTGCGCTTGAAGCACAGAATATCGATGTTTAGTTTATACATGCATTATTAAAGGAGAAATAGTGGGAAGATTCAGTATTAATATTGAAGATGAAATGAAGGTCAGCTACCTCGATTATGCGATGAGCGTAATAATCGGCAGGGCACTGCCGGAGGTACGCGACGGGTTGAAACCTGTTCAGAGAAGGATACTTTATGCGATGTTTCGTGAGGGGCTGACCCCGGGGAAAAAATACTCGAAGTGTGCCGGTGTAGTCGGCGAAGTGCTGAAGAAGTATCATCCGCACGGTGATTCTGCAGTCTATGATGCGCTCGTAAGGCTTGCCCAGGATTTCAATATGAGGTATCCCCTTATCGACGGCCAGGGTAATTTCGGTTCACTTGACGGAGACCCGGCCGCAGCTTACCGTTACACGGAAGCGAGGCTTACAAAGATTGCCGAGGAGCTGTTGAGGGACATCGACAAGGATACGGTTGATTTTATAGCCAATTTTGATGAGACAACGGAGGAGCCGGTCGTTCTTCCGTCGAGAGTTCCGAATCTGCTCGTTAACGGTTCTTCCGGGATAGCCGTTGGTATGGCTACAAATATTCCGCCACATAATTTATCAGAGGTGCTCGACGGTCTCGTTAAGCTGATTGACAGACCCGACATAAAGACGGAAGAGCTTATGCAGGTTATCAAGGGACCCGATTTCCCGACCGGCGGTTTCATACATGGTATAAATGGCATAAAGGAGGCCTATGCCCACGGCAAGGGGATTATAAGGGTAAGGGCGAAGGCGTTTATAGAAAAAGAACACAGGGGCATGGAAAAAATTATTGTAACGGAAATCCCATATCAGGTCAATAAAGCGAGGCTGATCGAAAAGATAGCCGAACTCGTCAGGAATAAGCGGATTGAAGGGGTCTCAGACCTCAGGGATGAGTCCGACAGGGACGGGATCAGGGTAGTGATAGAACTCAAGAGGGGTGAGGTTGCACAGGTCGTTCTTAATAACCTTTACAAGCATACGCAGATGGAAAGTACATTCGGTATCATTATGCTTGCGCTTGTCGAAGGCCAGCCACATATCCTTAGCCTCAAGAGGATGCTGTCGCTGTTTCTCCACCACAGGAGAGATGTCATTATCAGGCGTACCCGTTTTGAGCTTGTAAAGGCCGAACAAAGGACGCACATACTGGAGGGCTTGAAGATTGCCCTCGACCATCTCGATGCGGTTATCTCGCTGATCAGGAATTCAAAGAGCCCGCAGGAGGCCAAAAGCGGCCTGATAAAGGGATTCGGGCTTACAGATATCCAGGCACAGGCTATTCTCGAAATGAAACTTCAGCGTCTCACCGGCCTGGAGAGAGAAAAGATAATAAACGACTATGAAGAGACATTAAAGGAGATAAAGAGGCTGAAGGAAATACTCGGAAGCGAAAGCCTGCTGTCCGAAATTGTCAAGAAAGAGCTTTTGGAGATAAAGGAAAAGTATGGTGATGAACGGAGAACCGGGATCGTCGAGGATATTAAGGAGCTTACGATTGAGGATCTCATCACAGAGGAAGAGATGGTTATTACCATCTCGCATAACGACTATATCAAGAGGAATTGCCTTTCGGCTTACAGGAGCCAGAGAAGGGGGGGCAAGGGTTCGAAGGGCATGGAGACAAGGGAGGAGGATTTTGTCGAGCGGCTTTTTATAGGTTCGACACATGATTATATGCTCTTTTTTACCAGCAGGGGAAGGCTGCACTGGCTCAAGATATACCAGATCCCGGAGGCCGGCAGGGCGGCTAAAGGCAAGGCTATTGTAAATCTGCTGCAGCTTCAGAAGGATGAAAAGGTTGCTACAGCAATACCTGTGCGGGATTTCAGCGAAGGCTATCTCGTGATGTTTACAAAGAAAGGGTTGGTTAAAAAGACAAAACTGAGCGAGTTCAGCAATCCGCGTGGTAAAGGGATTATCGCGGCAACCGTGGAAGAAAATGATGAGATAATAGCGGTTGAAAAAACCGATGGCAAAAGCGACCTTATTATAGGCACAAAAGGTGGTTTTGCGATACGCTTCAATGAAGAGGATGTAAGGTTTATGGGTCGCACGGCAAAGGGCGTGATAGGGATAAGGTTAAGAAAAGGAGACGAGGTTGTTTCGGCTGAAACAGTAGTGGATAAAACGAGCATTCTGACATTTACCGAACATGGGTTCGGCAAGAGAACCGATGCAGGAGAATATCATGTGCAGAGCCGCGGCGGCAAAGGTGTTATCTCTATTAAAGTTACAAAGAAGGGCGGGAATGCAGTCGGTCTGCTGCAGGTGAGAGACGAGGATGAAATAATGCTTATTACCAACGCAGGCAAGCTTATAAGGACAAGGGCCGAGAACATCTCGATAATAGGCAGGAATACACAGGGCGTGAAACTCATGAATGTTGATGCCGGTGACAGGATCGTAAGCATAGGAAAAGTGGCGGAAAAAGATTAACTGATTAACCCGCAGGGATTAAATGGATAGCGAGCGGATGTGAGCGAATATAATAGTAATGATTTGTTCCTAACATTAGATTCCCTGTGGTCTTGCCACAGGGAAGATCAATCAAACGCTTATCCCTTATGGATAAACACTGATATGCAATTGGTCTGTAATAAAAAACGAACATCAGCATAAATCTGTGAAGACCTGCGGCTGAATTTTTTTATAATACTGTAGTATATGTGGTAAGTTTTTTTTAAGACTCTCGGGGCGTAGCGCAGTTTGGTAGCGCACACGGTTCGGGACCGTGAGGTCGCTGGTTCGAATCCAGTCGCCCCGACCAGATTAGACATTTTGAATTTTTGGGGGAAGATGGAAGCTCGCTCTGCCCCGCTAAAGCGGGGCTACGCTCGCATTTTTCCTTATATTTCGGGATAAAATCAAAGGGCTTTTGAAAATCAAAAAGCACAACTCTATCCAGCAGGCGGCGGTTCGTTCCAATTTTTTCCACAAAAGATTTTATTTCATAAAAATCTTTTGACGAAGTCCCGCTTTGCGGGATTTCGCTATTGTTTCTATTAAGGAATTCAACAAGTTTTTCGGTGTGGTGAGCGGTTTTTATCCAATCCCTCAATGGTTCGATCCATTTGTTTCCACCTTTATCAAAATCAGACTTTCATTGATGAAGGTCTGATTTTGTTTTAATCAGTTCATCTTTCTTTTCAAGATAGATGTCTTTCTCAATAATTCCGTCCAAAAAGCATTTACTAATTTATCAAGTTTTTGCTCGGTTTTCTTGATTTTGGTATCTATATTTTGGGCGAACGATTGCGAAGACTTGGTTTGTTCTCTTTCCCATTCATTTACCTTTGAAAGCATCTTTTTTGCCCAGTCTTCACAAATAGCAACCTTTTGAAGCCTTTCTTTCAATTGGGCAACAAGTAAATCCTCTCTTAAATATCTCTGGCTGCAAGCACCAAGCCGTTTGGTGCAACGGTAATATCTATAAGTGCCACCGTGTCCGTGTGCGTATTGAGCAGTTATCGCTGCTCCACATTCACCACACCTTAAAAGCCCTACAAAAGGAAAATCATGTCTCTTTTTGCTCTTTCTCGGCTTGGCTCTGTTTTTTAAAACTTTCTGGACTGCTTCAAAAGTCACTCTGGAAATAATTGGCTCAAAGGCTCCTTCATAGGTTTCGCCGTTGTGGACTATTACACCCGTATAAACAGGATTAGTCAGCATCCCTTTGAGGGTGGCTTTACAGGGTTTTGTCCCGTTTTTGCTCACCACGCCCCAAAAACTCAGGCGGTCTCCTGAACTCTCTATGGTGTGCTTGCCCTGAGCAAATTCATCAAATGCTTTTTTAACGATTCTGGCTTTTGCTGAGGCTGGTTCTATATTTCTTGTCTCGGGGTTATTCACATATCCAAGCGGTGCAAGACCGGGTAATTCACCACGCCTGAGTTTTTGGCGAATCCCATGCTTTACATTTTCAGACAAATTATCGGAGTAATATTTTGATTGACCGAAGGCGACCTGAAGCATAAAAAGCCCCTGAGATTGCACTTCCCCCGGAATAGAGGACACACCGAAAGGATAGGTTACAATATAACCTAATAACCTTGGAGGTGTAAAATGCAAAAGAGCAAAGGACGAAGGAAGTATGACAGAGAGTTTAAAGAAGAAGCAGTAAGACTTGTAACAGAGGGGCAAAGGCCAGTAACAGAGGTAGCCCGTGGTCTATGGATACATGAGAAACTGTTACATACATGGAAACGGAAGTATAAAGAAGACCCTTCAGAGAGTTTTCCTGGCAAAGGGCATCTGAAGCCTCAAGATGAAGAACTCAAGAAGCTGCAGAAAGAAAATGCCAAACTCAAGGAGGAGAGGGAAATACTAAAAAAAGCGTTGGCCATCTTCTCAAAACACCCCGGATGAAATACTGGTTCATGGACCGGCATCGCACCTGCCATGGGGTGCAGAAGATGTGCCGGGTAATAGGGGCATCAAGGAGCGGATATTACAGATGGAAGAGAGAGCCTCAGAGCAAGAGGCATAAAGAAAACGAGAAGATACTAATGGAGATAAGGCAATCATATAGAAACAGCCGGAAGACTTACGGGAGTCCGAGGATTACGGAGGACCTGCGGGCAAAGGGAATAAAGTGCAGCGAAAACCGGGTAGCCCGCCTAATGAAGAGTAAAGGGATAGTAGCCAAGGCAGCAAAGAAGTTCAAAGCAACTACAAATTCCAAGCATAACCTGCCGGTTGCCGGGAATCTACTGAAACAGGACTTTGAGTCAGAGAGGCCAAATACCGTATGGACATCGGATATTACGTATATCCGGACAATGGAAGGCTGGCTGTACCTTGCGGTGATTTTGGATCTCTATTCCAGGCAGGTAGTGGGATGGGCCATGAGTGACAGGCTGACATCGGATTTTGTAATTAAAGCCTTGAATCAGGCTATCGGGAGAAGGAATCCGGATATAGGATGCATATTTCATTCTGACAGAGGGGTACAGTATGCAAGCGCTGATTTTAGTAAGGTACTGAAGGCTTATGGTTTTATTCAGAGTATGAGCAGGAAGGGTAATTGTTACGACAATGCAGTTACCGAGAGCTTTTTTCATACATTAAAAATAGAGCATGTGTATGATTATAGGTATGAAACACGGGCAGAGACTATACAGAGCATTTTCGAATATATCAATATTTTATAATCGTCAGAGAAGGCATTCAGCCCTGGGATATCGGTCACCGGTATCTTTTGAGATGGAGGCTATGGCAGCCTAACTTAACTCTGTGTCCATAAAATCAGGGGAAGAACAAAAACTCACTTGCAGTATTTGAAGATCACAAAATCCGGAGAATATATGATGAGGAATCTGAAACCTGGTATTTCTCTGTGATGGACATTATTCAGGTCTTAATCCAGCAGCCGGATTACCAGGCTGCTCGCAAATACTGGAACAAGCTGAAAGAACGGCTTAAAAAAGAAGGAAGTCAGTCGGTGACAAAATGTAACCGACTGAAATTGGAATCAGCCGATGGTAAAAAATACCTTACCGATGTTGCTGACCCTGAAACGCCCCT
>BDTO01000050.1 GCA_002897855.1 bacterium BMS3Bbin05 | reverse complement strand
TTCTTGGCCGTCTTTTTCTTGGCGACCGTCTTCTTGGCGCCCGTCTTCTTGGCGACCGTCTTCTTGGCGACCGTCTTCTTGGCGACCGTCTTCTTGGCGACCGTCTTCTTGGCGACCGTCTTCTTGGCGACCGTCTTCTTAGCGACCGTCTTCTTAGCGACCGTCTTCTTGGCGACCGTCTTCTTGGCAGTCTTCTTCATTGCCATTAGCTTCACCCCCTTTCAGCACCCGTTAATAAAGACAGGTGATTTTTAATAGACATCCTGAAAACCAAGCAAAATATATTTTCAGCTCTCATTGTAACGGACATTAAAACCTTCCAATCAATATAATTCGTTTTTGTTTCAATATATCCTTTAACTCCTGGTCATCCCTTTTCTTCCTGATATTAAAATCCGATTCCTGAATCGAATAAGCGTTGACCTTTACATTAAAATCACTCTCAATATCAGAAAGCCCTTTTCTGAACACATCAGATGCACCGACCACGAAAAGGTCGACTATGTCCGTCCTTTCTCCTTCTGCAAATGGTCCATATATGAAAGCTGTTTTGGCGCCGGACGCCCTCAATACGGCTTTAATGACACCCGGCAAGCCGAGTGATTTGGTTATCAGCTTTTTCAGGTCAGGATAAAGAGGGGATTTCTTGTTGGCCCTGAAATATTTAAGATTTGCCACCCGTTCGCTTGTAAGGACGCCCAGGTTCTGAAGATTATCGAGTTCCCGTTTTACACCGGAAGGGTTTTTTCTTAAGAGCCGTGCAACTTCTCTGACATAGAATTTCTCCTTTGGACTGGTTAGCAACAGCGCCAAAACGTCTGCCCTTATGGAAGACGAAAACAACTTCTTTAACATTATGGCATCTCCGTTTTAATCATATATCCAAAGATGAATACTATAAATAATATTAAAATCACAATGGTACTATATTATTTATACACAATTAGATATAATTTGTCAACAATAAAATTAATAATATAAACAATTAAACGTTTTTAAGGAACACATCATAATCATAATATATCCCATTGCTTAATATAGACCTACTTTAATCTTAAATATCAATAGATTAATATATTTTCAAGATATTGTATTTTATTCCGGATAATAGTGGCTTTACTCTGATTACTATTTAAAAAATGCTTATATATTTACCCACAGGACTAATTCTGAGATCAGATATAATCATTATTAATATACAACTGTATTAATTTCAACAACGTTGTTCTTTATTCCCAAACAACAGGATTTCGGTCAAAGATCAGTCCAACATCTCTGCGAACCTGTCCTGTCGTATACCATTGATTCCCCCTGGCAATGTTTTTATACTTGATGGCAAATGGAATCTTTTTTATGTTATTTTTATGTACATGGGTAAAAATTTAATCGGTAGATTCAGTTCGGTCCTCAATAAAAAAATCATCCTGATCCTGGTTCTTCAGGCTTTGGTAATTATCTCTTTATCAGGTTATCATGCATGGAATACCAGTTCGGTTGAATGTGTAAAATGCCACTCAAACATGACGAAAATGAAGAAGCTCGGCCACCCTGAATTTTATTTAACACAAAAAATGGTAGAAGAACAGAGCAAACATGCTTTTATTGAATGCAGGGATTGCCATCTCGGCAACGGAAGAGCCACTGATAAGGACAAGGCACACAAAGGCATGTTAAAGATGCTCATAGTAGGGGAGGATGGCCGATTAAAGAAAAGGCAGGATTATTATCCAGATGCTCTCGGACCCACCGGGGACAACAAAATTTATGAATTACTGCCCAAAATTGAGGTAAAAGGACAATGGTGGATAACCCCTGAAGTGAGAAACATCCTCTGGCATGACAGAAATCCCGAAACACTTAACTTTGATCCTGCCATTGCCAAAAAGACATGTGCCAAATCGAACTGCCACGCGGAACAATTAAAACAGTTTTCGACAACAATAATGGGAAGAAATTTCAGGCAGAGAACGATGAAAACATGGACTAAACCTTACGGACCTCATAATTGCGGGCCTTCGTTTGCCGACCTGCCTCCAGCGGAAGTATTGGAATCAGCCGGATTTGATTATAGAAATACCAGAGCTATACAAGAAAACCTTAATGTCCACTTCACAAAACAAGAGGCGAAAAACAAGCAGAAATTCTGCAATGTATGTCACGCCGGATGTCTTGACTGTCACTTTACTCCTGTAAAAGGAAAACCGCATAAGTTCACGAGGGTTCCAAGATCCGAGAGCTGTGCCGGTTTTGGAAGGGGAACCAGCATATGCCATTCCGGTGCAATGCAGAGCAGGAGGGGGGAGACATACATAGGCGGCGACTATTCGGTTCCGGCCGGGATGAAACCCGATGTTCATTATACGAAAAATATCCAGTGTGTCGACTGCCATCCCATGGGAGAAATGGGGATGGGCGACATGGAAAGAAAGGCAAGCTGCAGGGATTGTCATATAGCGATTGAAGAGGCGCACTCAAAGAGCATACATAAAGACCTCGATTGTGCAACCTGCCATATAAACGAGTTGAGGGGATATCAGATTACTATATGGGGGCCCGGTAATGTAGCTGGAAAAGAAAATCCGTTCAATAAGTTTGCATATTATTACGGCATACAGACTCCTCCCATTTTGATAAAGGATCAAAAAGGCAAATGGATGCCTGTAAAGATATGGCCTCACAGCGTAAGCAATATAAAGAATGACGTACCGGCTTCCCCCTCTATTGAATTCAGGTGGCCCAAGGGTGAAACAAGGGACGCATATTACATAGTCGGTACCTTCGATAACCTTCCCGGGGACAACAAACACCTCCTGTGGCTGGAAATCGAACAGGCCGCACATCCAGTTGGAAAGGCCAGGAGCTGCAAAAGCTGTCACGGGCCAAGACAGGTGTCTGTGTCAAAATGGAAATTCTACGACAATCAGGGGGCAGAACCGTTTGATGGAACCTATACAATAATCGCCGACAATAACGGAATACGCATCAGGAATATACACAACACTACACCCATTAAACTCCTGAAAGGATATTCACTTTCCGACTTTGCTTCATGGCTTTACCTGAAGGATAAGTGGCAAATGCCGGGAGATTTCAGCATTAAGACTGATATAAAGAAATACAGGCACTATCTGGTTTTGGATAAAAAAACTGAAAATAAATTAAAGGCACTCGATAAGATATCAAGGGAATTCAACAGAAAAACCCTCCGTCGGTACCTCAATGCGAAAGGTGCGGCAATCCATTACCTGGACGGCGCCGAAGAGACGTTAGCTCAGTTTTTATCAAACCGCAGACTGAGAAAATAATTTTGACTTGCAATATTGATTACCTGTCCGCTACCCTGTTATAAATCCATGCTATCAATGCACCACCGGCAAAACCATCGGCAAATCCGTAGACAAGGCCAGCAAAACTGCCGATTGGAGTTATTGTATACCCGGGGTAAATTGAAACGGCCAAGGCCTGCAGGAACTGACCGGCATAACCCGTATAATAAGATATCCATGTTGTGATAAAAAGTGAGCCCCCCCATACAATTCCAAGAGCACATCCCAGAGCCAAAGGTCTCAACCTCATAGTTTTACCTCCTTTTTTTCTAATATCCCTGCAGGGTATCCTTTCCAGAAACTCTATTTTCGCATTGATCCTGTCCCTTTTGCCCGGTCTGTCATCCGGACAAACATATTCTACTGCTATAAATACATCATATTATTTATCTTCCGATTTTTCAACAAAATTCTCCCTTATAATGATTTTCAGGTGACTCATACTTTTAATCAGGGGAGGGGCATTTTATTCGGGTTTTACGTAACGAGGCCGGTATCTCCGCGGGGCACTGCTTATTGGATTAAAACGATGAGGATATCTTGGCGGCATATTATTAACATTATCAAGCTTCCGCCCGGCAACTTTCGTCGTTCCCCGTGATTTTTCCTTTACAATCTTTAATACATCTACCTGCGTAATCTCTCCTGAAGAATCATATTGAATTCTGTAATTTCTCTCCCGGGTAAGAGAAAAGAGCCTTGTTACCGCCCTGTCAACTTCCGTATTATACAACCGGATACTTATCCTCTTTGAATACAGGTCCGGAGGTATCTTTACTGTAAAATGGGCTATTTTTGACAGCTCATTAAGGACATAGCCAAATGACCTGTCCTCCGCCACGAGATTTATTCGACCATGATCAAGTGCAATTTTAATGGTTCCTTCCGCGTAAAGATTTGCGCAAAGAGCGGCATTAACCAAAATCAGGACAAACGCAGCCAACCACAGGCTATTTATTTTCAGATTTTTCACTTTTCGATTTTCGCTCTTCTACAATTTTCCGGGCTATGTGGGAAGGGACATCCTCGTAATGGGAGAACACCATCGAGTACAGCCCCTTACCTGACGTCAGGCTGTGAAGCTGATTGGCATATGTAAGCAATTCCGACATCGGCACAAGCGCATTTACCTTCTGGTTCCCTCCAGCCTGTGATTCAACTCCCTGAACCTTTCCCCTCTTTGCATTCAGGTCGCCAATGACAGCCCCAAGCGCATCGTCCGGGGTAATAACCTCTACACTCATAATCGGTTCAAGAAGCACAGGTTTTGCGTCCTGCACCGCCTTCTTTATAGCCATGGAACCTGCAATCTTAAAGGCCATTTCGGACGAGTCAACCGAATGATAAGAACCATCATACAGAGTCACCTTTATATCGACAAGTGGATATCCTGCGACAACGCCTTCTTTCATGGTCTCAACTATACCCTTTTCAACAGCGGGGATATACTGTCTCGGTATTACTCCACCCACTATCTTATTAACAAACTCAAATCCGCCCCCCCTCGGAAGAGGCTCAAGAGATATCCTGCAATCCCCATACTGCCCTCGTCCGCCGGACTGTTTCTTGTATTTTCCCTGAGCCTTTGCAGATGCCATTACAGTCTCCCTGAAGGGAATCTTGGGGGTTTTCATATTTACATCAACACCAAACTTTCTTTTCAGCTTGGTAAGTGCAATCTCTATATGCACCTGCCCCATACCGGATAGTATCATTTCCTTGGTCTCTTCATCCCTATGGAATTTAAGGGTCGGATCTTCTTCCAGAATCCTGTGGATACCGCCACTTACCTTTTCCTCATCTCCCTTGCTCTTCGGTTCAATAGCATAAGATATTATCGGCTCTGCAAACTTGACATTCTCGTATACTATCGGACTTGAACTGTCACAGAGAGTATCCCCCGTCACAGTTTCTTTCAGTTTGGCAACAACTCCGATCTGTCCTGCGCCCATTACATTTACGGGGGCCTGTTTCTTTCCGACTACAAAAGAAATCTGGCCAACCCGCTCCTTAACATTCCTGGAAGAGTTAAGTACAGTAGAATCGGCCTTCAAAGACCCGGAATATATCCTGAAAACGGTTAAGCGCCCGGCAAAAGGGTCTGCAATGGTCTTGAATACATATGCGGAGAAAGGCTCGTCAGCAGAAGGTTGTCTCACTATCTCGTTTCCATCTTTGGGATTAACCCCTCTGACCGGCGATATCCGGGCCATGTCTCCGGGTGAAGGCAGACAAAGCTTGACAGCATCGAAGAGAAAGTGCACCCCGGCATTCTCCGTGGCGGAACCGCAGACTACGGGAACAAATCTCCTTGTGAGAGACCCTTCCCTTATACCATTCAATATTTCATCTTCCGTCAACTCTCCCCCGTCAAGATACTTCTCAAGAAGGGCATCATCCGCCTCGGCAACCTTTTCGACAAGTTTTTTTCTGAATTCGTTAACTGAATCCATCACCTCCGACGGCATCCCTGTCTCTTCCGGTTTACCATTGCTGAACTTATATGCCTTCATCCGTATGATATCCGCAATAGAATCAAAACCCGGACCGGTGTTTATCGGGATATTGAGTGGAATAGCCTCGGATTCAAAAGACTTCTCGATCTCATCAATGGCCATTACAAAATCAGCATTCTCCTTGTCCAGCTTATTGATGAATATTACCCTCGGCACCTCAAACTCGCACGCATACTTCCATATCTTTTCCGTCTCAGCCTTTACTCCCGATATGGCGCTTACAATCACAACAGCTCCATCCGAAACCCTCAGGCACCCCCGCGTCTCTTCTATAAAATTGATAAATCCCGGGGTATCTATGAGATTTACGGAATAACCATCCCACTCACAATGCGCAATAGCGGAAGAGATACTTATCTTGCGTTCGATTTCCTCGGGATCAAAATCCATAACTGTATTTCCATCTTCTATGGTACCCATCCTGTTGATTACGCCGGCATTATAAAGCATTGCCTCAACAAGTGATGTCTTTCCGGCGCCGCTATGCGCTACAACTGCAGTATTTCGAATCATGGACACATCATTGTTACTCATATATCCCCCTTACAGTAAAAATTGGTAGTGCAACAGGATAATATCCAGTTAACCTTAAAAAAAGACAAGCCCCGACTGCCTGAATCAACCGGAATCGGAGCGTAACGGCTCACTTAATATTTCTGTAATAACAGGCCTTGTCTCTATCTTCTTTTCGACTCTGGCGGTAAATATTTTTACCATTATAAAAGAGGCTATCAATGCCGAGAATCCGCCGATTGCAGAAAGCAGGTCTTTATCAACAGATATTATATATTGCGAGAGGAACTCCCGCCCCGCAACTGCCCCAAGTATCAGCGCCAATGCAGGCAAACCATAAACAAGGAGTGAACCCTTAAGATAACTATATGCTTTCATCTGCACCTTAACCGCCTGTCCCACTTCAGCCCCGGCCATATTCAGGGCATCTATCTCCGCCCCGCCCTCGCCTATCCTGCAGCCCTGCCTGCATTGATCACAGACACTCTTTTTTTCAATAACAATGGTTGCCGTTACCCCTTCGACTTTTTTTACAATCCCGACCTCTTCCATAGCAAATAATTGTAACATAATGAAAATAATTTCCCCAATAGTAAACCACTGCAACGCGACAATACATGACAGACGACATTATGTTACGACCGGAAAGGCAGATAAGCGGCTAAATTAAAAGAATTTATTTAAAACAGACATGGTGCCCACCCCGACTATCCGTCGGGATGTCATCAACCTGCCTGTGAGACGGCAGACAGGAAATGTCCCGGTATTCCCGTCTGTCCCGACAAAGCCCCGACCTGTCCCCGACAGGTCCGGGACAGGCGGGACAAAGTCGGGGCCTGCCGGGATATCCTTCTTTATATCCCGAAATACCACAACCCCTCAAGACTCCTGAGCAGGGTTATCAGTTTAAGGCGAATCTCCGTAAGATTGCCTTTTCGTGCATGTTCAAGCGCCCTTATGCATTTATGGATGGCCTGTTCGAGCTTCTTGTCGTTGTAAATATCAGGAAATTTGATCTTTTTCAGGTCTTTTTCTATGTGCTCTGCCTCTTTGTTATCAGGCATCAGGGTTGTTAATGTGATAATGTCGTCGATGAGCCCGCTTATAGTATTTTCGACCCCGATCTCTTTGTGTATGCTGTCAAAGAGGCTGTAACCAGCACCGTCTTTAAACCATATGCCGGTATCCGTCGTGAATGTTCCTACCATATCGGGTGTATATATGTAGTACTGCAGAGCCGACGTCTCAAGCCCCGGCACTTTAAGCTCCATGCTCCAGGGATTGTCTTCAATCCACTTCCCTGTCGCCGGGTCATAGATACTCAACTCCGGAGAATACTTTATGTCCAGCCTCAATTCAACCGGTTTCTCCGCCATGTTCTTCAGGTCTATCCGGTGTCCTACAAACTGATACGGGAATATCCCTGCGTCAACATCAGTCCTGTGGACATACACAAGGCTCTCTTTGAGAAGTTCAAGTATCTGTTCATAATTGGTCTCATTCAGTGTGTCCTCTATATCAAAGGCATAATAGACCGCCCTGCCCTTCCCATATTCGTTCAGCACTATCCCCGGATACTCTCTCTCTTTATCCTTCCCTTCCGACTCCTGACTCCTGACTCCTGACTGGCAAAGCCTCCCTCCTGACTCCTCACTTCCGACTCTTGACTTCCTCATACACCCTGCCACTGTTGTCCCTTCCCCTGCCTCTATCTTATCTGACCTGCCATCTATTTCTATAACCCCTTCTGCGGTTATGGGTGATTCTACTGTCTGGAGGATGTCATATTTTTTGTCCAGATGACCCCTGTGCCTGATCCCAAAGACAGGGTCATACTTCTCACGCTCATCGTCATTTTCATCATATTTCCGTTGATGACATCTGTCGTCATCGAAACCATACTCTCCATGAAAATGCCACTTCGATGATATTATCCCCACTCCGCCGTATACTCTCTCCATCAGTTCGTCATCAAAATGGTCTTCCAGTTCGTGATGGTCTCCTATGATAAGGACATCCGTGTAGAACGGGTTTCTCATCTCGGACTGAAAGTCCTTTTTGTCATAGACAATGGTGTAGCTATCCGTCAGCTCTGATATCAGCCTATTTAATACTTCTTTGCCCTCACACTGCCTCCGCTCTTTTTCTTCTCTCTGTTGTTTTTCGAATTAAAGCGGCCTTATTTTTCTGATTAATCCGACCTTTTCGACATGATGTAAATATACAGAGAGGGAGGTTCCCTCCCTCTCATGCAGTCAGATAATTTCCGTAGATGCAATAC
>BDTO01000049.1 GCA_002897855.1 bacterium BMS3Bbin05 | reverse complement strand
TCAGAATGTCATCATATCGTTTTCAGAATTGTGACACAGCCTGCTTGAGGGGGAATCACCCTACCCTGCCCCCTCCCCTCAGAGGCTGTGTCACAATTGTCATCCTGAACTTGTTTCAGGATCTATAAAAACGTAGCATATTGAAAATACGAGATTCTGAAATGAATTCAGAATGACATCATATGCGTTTTCGGAATTATGACACAGCCTCCCAGGGGAGAGGGAACCATCATCGAAACATCTTCATTACCCCTCCCTTGATGGGAGGGGGCCTGTCCCGTACTTGATACGGGGTTAAGGGGAGGGTGTATAATTTTCACTCCCCATTGTGCCCCGCTATATGCGAGGCATGAGAGTTTCATCTGAAAATAGCGTTCAAATCCCCCCTTGCCCCCTTTTCTAAAGAGGGGAGAGGATCGGTATCACCCCGGATACACATTACCAACCTCCAGAGGGAACCATCTCTTCCCTTTTCTCCCAACAACAAGGTTTACGGTATCACCTTTTCCAAGGTATTTGGCGATTTCTTTTGTAATCCGGATCGGGCCTATCTTCTCTCCTTCGTAATCGAGGTAGAGTTTGTCTTCAATAATCCCTGTAACTTCCCCGTAACCTTCCATATAATTGTCGTCATCAAACTCCACTTGCATGAACTTTAAACTGTTGCTTCTACACAATTTGTAAAAAAGCCCAGAGGCCTTTTCGACACGGGGAAGGTCTTTGGCAGTCTGCCGGGTTATTTCTGCAACCTCTTTCATAACACCTTCGGCAAGCAGCTCTTTATGATCAAGCCATTCGAAATATTTCTTTATTATGTCAGGTGCAGCTTTAAGTACCCACGGTGGCCCCATTACCTTTCTTATCAAAAACCAGTCCAGAAAACTGCCGGCATGTCCAAATTCAAGCTCTTTTGTATCAGCAGTCAGGATGAATTCTCCACCTTTATCTTCCTTATATGAAATTTCACCATAGCTCAAAAGGTAATCACTAAATAAATCCAGGACAGTATCATATTTCTGAACCGTCTTGTCGCTGTATCTTCCCGAGATTTCCTCAAGAAATGATTTTATGCTTTTCACTATTTTCATCTGAAACTCCTCACTTAATGCTCGAATCAGTCAAGCACCCAGCCTTCAAGTCGGGCATTCGGCAAGTATTCCTCGTAAAAGCATAGAGTGGATAACGCTGTATGATATTCACTCTCGACTCCGCAAACTCCCTAACCCTGAACTCCCCAATTCTTCAACTCCACAACCTCTTTACGGCTCTTCCCTTTTGATGCCTTCAATTGCGTCAAAGTCTCCATCGTATGAATAGATCTCATCGAAACCGTGATATTTCATGAAAACAGCATTATAGGCATCAATGTAATCAATATTTTTTCTGCTATAAAGGACAAGTGCATCTGCAATAATATCTTTGCCTGGAATATGCAGACCCTCAGTGCCGACTATAATGGAAACCTTTTCGATAACATCGGCTTTTGGAACCTTGTAATAAGACAAAAGCGTCCATATCAGCTCAGCGATTACCATTTCGGACGTCGCAAGCTCTGCTTTACCTTCAATAGCTTTTTTAAAGACTGCTTTACATTTATCATATTTTACAGGGTCATCTTTAGTGAGATACCTGAGAAAAATATTTGTATCAATAAACTTCTTCGCCATAAGCTACTTTGCCATCCTTTTGGCAACTCTTTTTTTAACTTCTTCCCTCACCTTATGGAAATCTACAGGTTTTTCTTTGTCGGGTATCCTTATCGAGCCTCCGATATCAAGTATATTGCCCCTCAGAGGTCTAATAACTGCATGGTCACCCTCGACAACTATAATTACCTTCCCGGAGGGTTTCAGGTTTAAGGCCTTCCTCACTTCTTTTGGAATTGTCATCTGACCTTTTGATGTTAGTGTAGCAACTGGCATTTTGTCCTCCATTTTTATATCTTTCTTACATTTTATCATTTTTCTTACATATTCGCAAGTTTTTTCAACTGAATGCTTTTTCATATATTATCAAAATCTCTGTCTTTTCAATGCTCATTGTATTACTCCGTATCAGTCAAATCAGGAAACAAACCAAATCTGACCTCTGTCTTCTATCTTCAATAAATCCTTCCCATCTTCTCAATCTCCTGCTTCATCTGCGAGGCAAGTGATTTGGGTGAAACAACCTTTACATCTGTGCCGTATCCCAATATTTTGTGCTTCAGTTCACGGAAATCCGAGACAGGAAAACACAGGCTCAGGGTGCCATCTTTTTTCAGGGAAACCCGTTGATCGGGATGCCATGCCTGTTCCCGCACCCATTCGGCAACACGGGACGAAAACCGCAAATGTACGTCTACTGTTTCTCCTCCCTGCATTATGCCGAAATTCTTTCTGACATATTTTTTAATGGATGTAAGGTTCACGGGCAGGCTCATTCTTTTTTCTACAGGGTCAATGGACCTGATCCTTGAGATCACGAAATCCCTTAAGCCATTCTTCTTTGTGCAGTAGGCCACGATATGCCAGGTTCCCATGTAAAGCAGTAAGTGGAGGGGAAATATTGTTCTTACGGTTTTTTCGTTCTTATGTGGTGAATAATAGGCAATTACCAATGGCTTCTTATTGAAAAGTGCATTGACAATTTCATGAAAATATTCTTCATTAACCTTTGAATATTCTATATTTTTTACAGATATCTTCTCGGATATGTCTTCAAAACATAGTTTTTCGTCACTATCGTGCAAGTTGAGTATCCTCCTGAGAAGCTCACAGAGCTTTTGCTTTATTTCGCTATCAGGTATGGATGATGCAAGCCTGACTGCCAGGGAGAGAGCTACAATATTGTCTTCAGTAAACCATAGTGATGGGAGTTCATAGGAATTGTCGCTACAGAAGTACCCTCTCTTTCCATGGTCATATTCAAGCGGAGCATTGAGCCTGTCACGCATGAACCCGATATCCCGCTGTGCCGTGCGAGGGGAGATTTCATACTTGTGTGCAAGATGTCCGGCATTTGGATACCTGCCTGCCTTAACCCTCTCATGAAACCAGAGGAATCTCTCATACTTAAGCCGGTCGCTCATATACACCAACCTTTTTGGTTCTTCCGGTATTCCTGTGGATAATGTAACCACAGAAAAAGAAAACTTTTCTGCCACAGACTCGCATGGCCTAAAAAACTTCAATCAGCCGCAGATATCCGCAGATCGACACGGATTTTTTAATGATTTTTGAATTCCTAATCTGCGGTTATCCGTGTAAATCCGCGGCTGAAAAATCCTTTTCTCTCTTAAGATATTAAGGCTGCATTAACTTCACGATTTATCTCTGTTATGTAGTAACGAGAGATATACGTTCCCTCACCTTCTGCGAAGTATGACTCATGGAGTGCCAGGTATTCCAGTGCGGCATGGAGCCTTTCTGTGTTGTGATAAAATATCCGTCGATGCTCTATTTTGCCTCCCGAACTGTCTCATAACCGTACAGACAGACCTCTTCGTATTTCATCAGCATTTAGAGCCGTTCGACGACGATGTTGTCAAATAGAAGACCGCCCGGACTTTCCGCTAACTGTATGTCAGCTTTCGTTCCAGGTCGGAGGAGCGGGATATCCGTTTTGCTTCATCGAGCGTTATTATCTCATCCTTGCAGAGTTGGATCAAATGCTGGTCCATGCTCTGCATGTGGTATTCGTCGCGTCCTTTTTCGATGTGATCCTCAAGTTCATCAAGTTTGCCATCCCGGATACATGCCCTGATAACGGCTGTTGAATGCATTATCTCCACTACCGGCACAATGCTTTCTTCGCTTTTGTCTCTTACTAACCGCAAAGAAACAGTTGCCACGAGAATCTCTGCAAGTCTGTGGCGTATAATCTCCTGGGCATCCGAGGGGAAGTATCCGACAATACGGTTAATGGTGGAAGCCGCATTATTCGTATGGAGGGTCGAGAAAATAAGATGGCCCGTCTCGGCTGCTTTAATGCAGGCGTCTATCGTTTCAAGCTCCCGCATTTCTCCGACCATGATGACGTCGGGATCCATACGCATGGCGGCTCTCAAGGCGCCACTAAAACTGTCGGTGTCGATTCCCAGTTCTCTCTGGATGATACAGCTTCCGTTGGAGGTAAAAAGAAACTCGATGGGATCCTCGATGGTAATAATGTTGTAGTTAAAATTCTCGTTCATGTAGCGGATCATCGAGGCCAGGGTCGTGGATTTACCGTTTCCGGTGGGCCCGGTAACAAGAACCAGGCCGTTCGGGGCCTGAATGATCTGCCCCAGTGCAGGGGGGAGATGCAACTCCTCGAAAGTACCTATGTAATGAGGTATTACACGCATTACAATTCCAATATTGCCGCGCTGCCGGAAAATACTGACACGAAAACGGCCGACATTGGAGATGGTGTAGGAAGTATCGAATTCCTTAATGCCCTCAGGCAGTTCCCGGCCATGCTGTTTCATAACGGCGCCGGCAATAAACTCGGTGTCTTCGGCCGTAAGGTTTTCAAGCTTTGAGCGGAGCAGGTGTCCGCGGGCCCTGAACATCGGGGGGTTGTCGACCTCGAAATGAATATCTGAAACCTTCTTTTGAAAAGCAATTTTCAGAATCTGTTCAAAGGTGCCACTATTCAATTTCGTTCCCATACTGGATTTTATATTTTTCTGCTAATCGATGTAAAGCCCCTGTCGCTATCGGGAAACCTTTCCCTTTTAGTTATCAGTTGTTCCTGTTGGGCCTTTCTTATCAGACAAAAAGCTTCTTATATAAGATTTAAAGGCTTCAAGAAATTTTATCGTATCTTCAATGAAAGTATCTTTTCGGGCATCTTTCAGGGGCTTGGGAAGAACAGCGCTGACACCTTCACTGTAAGACTGAAGCATAAAGTTGTAGTCCAGAGGGAAGGCCAGCTGAATCCGGGGAACCTGCGGATACCCATCTTTTATCCGATGGCGTATCTTTGTAATCTGTTCTGCGGAAAATCCCCTCCCCGACTTCTCGGGACTGTCATAAACCAGTATGGGCATGATTTTCTTTGAAAGGCACTGGGCCATTAAGTGTTCGATTTCATCTTCCCCGTCCGTAGTGAACACAGGGATGCCCTCATCTTTGCAGATGGTCATGAAGGCATGCTGGATAAGCTCATCCCTGCTGAAAAATATCAACGCACTGGCCTGTCCTTCGCGTCGTGCCGATGCCTTATGGAAGCCGGCGCCTGCCGTTGATTTTTCCAGGAAAGAAACAAAGTTATCCTGTTCTTCGCCGGAAAAATCGGCCAATATCTTTCTTATGTGCTGCCGATGAATTTCGAGTGGATCAAAAATCTCTTTAACCGAAAAAGGCCGGCGTATCTTTTCCTCGAGGCGATCAACATTTTCCAGGCCAAGGTCTTCGACAGTGATGACCGAACTCACGCCCCCGCTTTCCCCGGGCCCTTCCGACGGGATCACTTCTCCATACATTTCTTCATATGAAGGCACATCTTTCCCGGACTCGCGATCACGTTTCCGCTCGTCATAAATGCGAAGTGCATCCATCAATACCATTTGTGCATCGAGACTCATTTCCTGATCCATCTTCCCCGGCAGATAACTGCATTGTGGAGAAACAGCAATGGCTTCCGCATCGAAGGTGAATGCCCCCTCGGTCCAGTCCATCAGTTCGACAATTGTTATTCCTATCAACTCCTTCAGCCACTTAGTTGCCTCTTCATTTGTTATTTTACCCAGTTTCGCAAGAGTGACAAGTAGGGGCTTGCGATCTTTGCCTGCATTTTTCTGGACTTCGAGAGCTTCTTTGAGGTCCTCAATTGATATGACATCAGCCTTTACCATGACCGACCCTATCCGAACCCTGCTATTGAGATGATTTGCAGCGACTATATAGCCATTGCTGAAAATGATCCGGCTTTCACCCCTGCTTCCTCTGACGGAAAAAGTACCGGATTTCCTCGTAGAATGAAGCAATTGAATGATATCGACTATGTGCAGATTTTCTAAATCACCGGTAAAAGCCATAGGTTCCATATTATAAATAATGGTTCTTTCTCATTTCAAGTGGGTAAATGTGAGCCTGTCATGGTAAGCCTGTCATGGTGAGCTTGTCATGGTGAGCTTGTCGAACCATGGCAGTTATTATACTGGAGTAACCAACGATGTAGAGAGGCGTTTCTATGAGCATCAGGAAGGTCTCATTGAAGGATGTTACACCCATGATAAAAGACCTTTG
>BDTO01000048.1 GCA_002897855.1 bacterium BMS3Bbin05 | reverse complement strand
CAGATTCCGGCTTAAGGACTACCGGAATGACAGAGAGAGAGTCTGTGTATAATTTGTTGTTTTTTTATTCCTGTCATGCCCCGAAAGCCTTCGGGACATCCGGAACTTATTGAAAAGAACAGATTCCGGCTTAAGGACTACCGGAATGACAGAGAGAGAGTCTGTGTATAATTTGTTGTTTTTTTATTCCTGTCATGCCCCGAAAGCCTTCGGGACATCCGGAACTTATTGAAAAGAACAGATTCCCCGACTAAGTCGGGAAATGACAGATAGAGAGACTGTCTTTATACACAGTTTTTATTCAGACAGGCTGACTTTTTCTCAAAAAGCCGGACCCGGTTAAGTTGATAGTGACCGACTTTAAAATTCCTTATCCCTGTCTTTCTGTGTGAATCCGTGGCTGGATAATTTTTTCTAAGTCGTTTGTCTGTGATCTTTCCTGGTCAGAACCCGTAAGAGAACTGTAATATGGTCGGGGCGACCCGATTTGAACGGGCGACCTCTCGCACCCCAAGCGAGTGCGCTAGCCAGTCTGCGCTACGCCCCGATATTAACTGAGTTGCCTGAGGATTTCTCTTAATCCGAATTTGACTTTGGTGATGGCCTGTCTCAATTGGGACATATCGTCATGTTCGGCCTTTTCCTGTCTTTTTAGAGGTACTATTTCCAGATGCGGTTCGCCGAGTCTCTTTCTTACTCCCTCGATCGTGTATCTCTCATTGTAAAGAAGGTTTTTTATCTGATCAATCAATTCAATATCTTTTTTTACATAGACCCTTTGCCCTGAACTACTCTTTCTCGGTTTCAGAAAGGGGAATTCAGTCTCCCAGTAGCGAAGTACATATGCCTCAACGCCGGTAATACGGCTTACTTCCCCAATCTTGTAAAAGAGTTTTTCGGTTACAGGTTTCTTTTTTCTGATCCTCTGAGGCTGTTTCATCGCTCTATTTTCTCAACCATCTCCTTTAACTGATTGCTTGGTCTGAATGTAACAACTCTTCGCGGAGTTATTTCGATTTCCTCACCGGTCTTTGGATTCCTGCCCCTTCTCGAATTCTTTTTCCTGATATTAAATGTACCGAAACCGGAAATCTTTATAGATTCTCCTTCGACAAATGTCTCTTTTATACAGCTTAATATTATTTCAATAATATCCTGCGCTTCTTTCTTGGGAAGTCCGACCTTTTCAAACAGGGTATTAACTATATCTGCTTTGGTCATAGATGTCTCCTTAAAGTATTTTCTTAATTATATTAAGTAACCCCCTAATTGTCAAGATAAAAATTATAAAAGATTTAAATTAATCAGAGCAGTATCTCTATTAGTGATTTTTGCCTCAGCCCCTTCGCCCATTTCTTGTAACGCTTTTCAGATTCATTATTTATCAATAAATTCCTAATGTTATCTTTAATTACTTCAAGTTTAACTGGAAGTTGTTTTTTGACTATCTTTAAAATATAAATACCATCCGGCGCATAAATGGGAGATGTAACGTCGCCTTCTTTTAGATTTCTGACTACTTTTAGAAAATCATTCCTGATATCCCTTTGTGAGATATAATCCATGTCGCCGGCAAATAAAACATATTTATTGTCTTTGATTTCTTTTATTACATCATCGAAAGCAGTGCCTTTTTTCAAAGAATCCATTATTTTTTTTACCTCGTCTGCTATCGCTTGTTCTTCCCTGGGTGATTCAGGTTTTTTTAGCTTAATCTGAGCAAATCTGTATGATGTATCCAGTGGAAATTCTTTCTTGTGTGTCTTGTAGTACTCATCAATTTCGGAATAGGAGACTACTATCCTGGAATCTATTTCTTCCTGAATAAATTTTCGTATCAGTATCTGATCCTTTATCCTCTGATAATAATCGTTATATCCGAATCCCTCTTTTTTTAAGACTTTTTTAAACTGGTCCAGATCCATTCCGTACCTGTTTCTTATACTTTCTATCGCTGTTTTTACTTCCGAATCAGAAACCGATATTTTCATTTTTTTTGCTTCAGCAATCTGTAAGCGCATATCAATCAGTTTTTCAAGAAAACCTTTTTCCAGTGGCTTGAGAAATGCTTCCTTCTGTTTTGCATCGAGTCCTCTGATCTTAACCTCATATTCAAAGGACATCGCCTTATACAGTTCACTCCAGGTAATGACATCCTTGCCTACAATTGCTACTATTCTATCGAGGAGGACAGATGCTTCTGCAGAATTTATTAACAACAGGATGATAAAAAATAACAACCCCTTTCGCAACATAACTTCTCCTTTTAGTTCATTACAGATACATCTTCAATCGCTGAAAGCACGACGAAGACCTTGATATTGTTACTTTCCTTATCTACAGGTATCAGGAAAAATCCATTTTGGTCAGTACTTTTTTTAGAAATATAAAATCCTTTCTTCCTGTCCCACGGCACATCCCCGGATAGAAACCCGACAAAAGATTCACCATCCCTGAATTTGACAAACAACCTGACCCCTCTTTTTTCACTTATGCCGTAAATCTTCTTTTCACTGTAATTCTTTTTGCCCTCAAAATACCTTACAAAAAAAATTGCTTTAAGGGTATTTACCGGTATTTTGATCTCTTCACCATCATCTTTTTCCATAACAAGGATATTATCCGCCTTTTCCGAAAAATTACGGAGATGTCCTTTTATGATTCTCCCATCCCGGTATTGCACTACTACCTTATCAATCATAGTCTTGATAAACAGCTCTAATCAATATTTATTTTAATTGTTGCTTTTTTCTTTTTCTCATTAACCAGGTGTGCAATCATGGCCTGACGTCTCTGGTTAAGCAATATTGTCTTAATTTCATTCTTTGCTTCTTCATATTTTTCAGGTCTTTCTTTATGACGGTCTTTTACCCTGAAAATATAAAAACTGTCCTTCCCCCTGTATGGACCGCCATATGTTCCCTTCTTCATATTCTTAAGTGCAGCAGAAATCTCTTTAGGGAAAAAAGAAGGATTTACCCAGCCATAAGCGCTGACAACAGCCGTTCCGTCTTTTTTAAGTTTTTCAGCAATCCTGTCAAAAGCACCCTTTTCAGATTTGAGATCTTTTATTATCGCTTTTGCCTGTTCTTCTGTTTTTGTCTGGATCATGCGAACCATGACTTTCCGGGGCTTAATGAAAGGCCTCGGGGAATTCTTATAGAACTTCCTCATCTCCTTTTCACTGATACTGTCTTCAGGAACAAGTGAACGAATCAAACGTTGAATAGTAAGACTGGTTTTTAACCTTGTTTTATATTCATCAACAGTTATACCTTCCTTTTTAAGCAGACTATTAAATGATTTCTCGCCTATAAACTTTTTCATCTTATCGAGTTGATCACTGATTTTATCTTCACTCACAGAGATGTTTTTTTCTCTTGCGACCTGCAGAAGGAGTCTTTCTCCTATCAGTTGTTGTATGACGGCGTCTTTCATTTGTGATTCCTTGATCTTGGTCCCCTGCAATGAGTGTTGGCCCAATCTTAATTCCATTGCCTTTTTATAGGTTTTCATCGATATTTTTTCGCCATTAACTTCTGCTGCCGGCCTTGAACATCCATAAAAAACCAGTGATATAAAAAGAACAAAATAGCATAACGAATATTTTTTCATACCATTCCTCCATCTATAATTATAAAAGTATGCATTCAATGTATTAACAAATCCTTGGCAGCTGTTCGCCGCTAAGCATATCCAGAATCCTGGTCCCGCCGATTCCCGTCTTCATAAATACCACGCCCGGGCTTTCATTTATAACCTCTCCGATAATAAACGCCCCTTTGCCCATCGGATGCTTGCGTATATGTTCAATTAAAAAGTCTGCCACATTATTCTCTACAAACGCAACCAGGACCCCCTCATTGGCAACATATAAAGGATCGAGCCCGAGCAGTTCACATGCACCATAAACACCTGCCTCCACCGGAATTTGCTTCTCATCCACCGAAATCCCGAGACCGATATCTGTTGAAATCTCTTTCAATGTAGTCGCAAGACCTCCCCTGGTCGGATCCCTCATTGCATGAATACCGTCGGTGACTGAAAGCATATATTCAACAAGATTATTGAGCGCAGAGGTGTCGCTAAGTACCTGCGGCTCAAAACTCAGGCCATTTCTTTCGCTCATAACGGCCACCCCGTGTCTTCCTATTGATGAATTGACGATTATTCTGTCTCCGGGTTTAATACGTGATGGATGGATATCCAGTCCGTCCTTTAGCACTCCAATACCTGATGTGTTGATAAATATACCGTCCCCCTTGCCTTTCTCTACCACCTTGGTATCTCCGGTAACGATCTTCACCACCGCATGATTTGCAGCCGCTGCAACTGAATCCGTAATCGTCTCCAGCAGTTCCATTTCAAGTCCCTCTTCAATTATGTAGGATACAGAAAGATACTTTGGCAAGGCGCCCATCATTGAAAGGTCATTGACCGTTCCATTAACGGCAAGGTCTCCTATATTACCCCCGGGAAAGAATAAAGGGGATACCACAAATGAATCGGTTGTATATGCTATCCTCTCTCCCTCATTGATATCGAGAATTGCCGAGTCCGTCAGCATACCATTAATTCCCATCCTGGAAACAATGCAGGTATTCAGCAATTCATGCATTACCTTTCCGCCGCTTCCATGTGCAAGAGTAATTCTCTCCATTAATATCCCTCACTAAAATAACTGCTCTGAGCCGCAAATTTCACATACGAATAGGGGGATTAGGGTTTGGGGATTGGGGTTTTGTTTTTTACCAACCCCTAATCCCTAACCCCCAACCCCTTCTTTATTTGCCGCAGATACCCGCAGATCGGTACGGATTTTATATGGCTTTTAAATGCCTATCTGTGTTTATCCATGTAAATCCGTGGCCGAACATGCCTTTAAGCCTTTCCTCCGCCCCTGAGTCTCCAACCTTTTCTTTTAATCCGTGTAAATCAGCGGCTAAATATGCCTTTCAGTCTTTCTTCAGTCTGTGTCCGTCCGTGGCTGAAAAGTCTTTTCTTTTTTGCTTTAACCTGAACCATATTTATAGTATGCGGCGCAGCTGCCTTCCGTGCTCACCATACAGGCGCCTACGGGCCTCTCAGGAGTACAGGCCTTACCGAAGAGATTGCACTCCGACGGAATAATTCTTCCGGTCAGTACATCACCACACCTGCATGCCTGCGGCTCATTTATATCACCTGAATGAATATCGTAAATTTTGAATATATCTCTGCCGCTGTATTCCTCCTTCAGCACCAATCCGCTTTCAGGTATTGTCCCTATACCTCTCCAGTAAGCATCAGCAACATCAAAATATTTCCGCATCATACCCAGGGCCTTTGGATTCCCTTCTTCCCTGACTACTCCCCTGTATTGTACCTGCACTTCTCGGCTTGATGAAATTATCTGTTTCAGGAGCATGAGTATTGCATAGAGGATATCTTCGGCGCCAAATCCTGTCACCACGGAAGCGATGTTGTATTTCTCCACAAGAAACCCATAGGGTTTTGAACCTATTATTGTGCTTACATGGCCGGGCAGGATGAAGCCGTCAATTTTTATGTCTTCCATGCCTACGAGTGCATGTAACGCGGGAGGCACAAGCTTATGTACGGAATGGATATATAGATTATCCAGCCCCTCATCATCCGCCATCGATATAGTTGCTGCAACAGAAGGAGATGTAGTCTCAAAACCGGTTGCAAAAAAGACCACTCTTTTTGTCCTGTTTTCCCGGCATATCGAGAGCGAATCCATCGGCGAATATACGATTCTTATATCAGCGCCTTCGGCTCTTGCATCGTATAACGACTTTTTCCTGCCGGGAACACGCATCATATCACCAAATGTAGCAAGTATCACATCGTCAATGCGGGACAATTCCAGAGCCTTCTCAATATCGGCGACGGATGTAACACATACGGGACAACCAGGCCCGCTCAGAAGCCTGATGTTATCCGGAAGAACAGACCTTATCCCATGCCTGAATATCGCAACCGTATGGGTACCGCAGACCTCCATAAGATTTATCTTTCGGTCAATCTTCCCCGCCAGATGCTTTATCTGCCTGATAACCCTCTCCATATTATTCAATGCCCCGTCTTATCTTTTCTCTGACAATATATGCCTGGCCAAGGGATATTCCTGCATCATTGCAGGGGACATGCTTATTAATATAAATATCAAAACCTGAACCTTTAAGCGATCCGAGACAATGCGAAAGAAGATACCTGTTCTGGAATGTGCCGCCCGCAAGGACAATTTTATTAATCTGAAAATCTTCTCTCAATCTTTTTGCCATCCTCACTATTATCCCGATTATTGAATTATGGAATCGTGTTGATATAACCTCAGGCTTCACCCCATTAATGAAATCATTCATTATTGAGACCATCGTCATGGAAAAATCTATCTCAATCGGCTCTCTGAGAATTATATCAACAGGATAATCATTTATTATACCATCTCTCACGAGCGATTCGAGCTTCATGGGGGCTTCAGCTTCAAAGGTATTTGTATCACAGACACCGATAATTGCCGAGACTGCGTCAAAAAACCTGCCTGCTCCCGAGGAAAGCGGACAGAACTTCCTGTTGTCGGACAGGGCAATCAGGTTGTTAATATTTCTTTCTCCATATTTTTTTAAAAAACCGATCTTTATAAGATATTCCATAACATCCGACTGTACCGCCTCTTTAATGAATGATACAGCCGTTTTCCATGGTTGCCTTATCGATGACTCTCCGCCGATGAGCGGAATATACCTGAAATGCCCCACCCTCCTGAAATTGATCGCATTAGAGACAAGGAACTCGCCTCCCCACAAATTCCCGTCAGTGCCCATGCCCGTTCCGTCCAATACTATCCCTATTACATTTTCATCCAGTCCATAGCCCGCCATTACAGAAGCAATATGTGCATGGTGATGCTGAACCGGAATCAATTTCATTTGACCGTGCCGCAGGGCCCATTTTGTAGAATAATACCCCGGATGAATATCGTACCCGGCTGCAACAGGCTCAACCCTGTATACTCTTTTTAGATTATCAAGTGTTTCTTCATAAAATTTCAGCGATTCATAGTTCTCCATATCACCAATATGTTGACTTGGTATAGCATATTTACCCTTGGTCAGTGTAAAGGTATTTTTCATATCAGCGCCTACACCCAGCACCTCGGGGCCTTCAGATTCCAGCGGTATCGCTTCCGGGACGAAACCTCTTGCCCGCCTGATATGTAGTGTTATTGATCCTGTATCTTCTCCGTCCTGTAAAACAGCGGATACTGAATCATCCGTCCTCATAAAAATATCCCTGTTATGGAAGAGAAACCCCTCAACAATACCGGACAGGACCTTTTTTGCTTCGTCGTTATCAGTAACAATCGGCTCTTCAGCAAGATTCCCGCTGGTCATCACGAGACATTTCAATTCGCTATCCAGAGCAGCCGGATGCTTAAAGAGCAGATAATGAAGCGGCGTATATGGAAGCATAAACCCAAGATAACCGATCCCGGGGGCAATGCTCTCCGGTATTACCATGCCTCTCCTCTTTTTCAGTAAGACCACCGGCCGGCAGTGAGACAGAAGCAGTCTTTTTTCACCTGCAGTAATGTAACAGTACCGTTCTATTGTTTCCACATCAGGCGCCATGAGTGCAAACGGCTTGTTGTTTCTTCTTTTTTCTTTACGGAGCCTGCTGACACTATCCGCATTGAGAGCATTACAGCATATGTGAAATCCGCCAAGGCCCTTAACTGCAATAATTCTGCCGTCCTTCAGGAAAGAGAGCGCCTGCTCAAGAGGTGAAAGTCCGTTATCCGGCATTGATTTATCCAATGCTTCAAATGCAAGTGATGGCCCGCACTCAGGGCATGCATTTGGCTGCGCATGGAATCGTCTGTCTGAAGGATCGTTATATTCCCTTTCGCAGTCGGGACACATTCTGAAGACCTTCATCGTAGTATTCGGCCTGTCATAGGGTACCTTCTCCGTTATGGTATACCGCGGACCGCAGTTGGTGCAGTTTATAAACGGATAGAGATATCGCCTGTCATTTCTGTCCATCATCTCCGAAAGGCAGTCACCGCACACCGATACATCCGGTGAGGTCAGAGTAAACCCCTCTCCGTCTTCACTCTCTATTATTGAAAATGCATCATATGTGTTCCCCGGTTCCTCGATCTTTAATATTTCCACCGTCTTTATATCAGCGAGGGGGGGCGGATACCTTTTCAATGAATCAATGAAATGCCCGGTCAGTCCGCCCTCTATCTCTATTGTCACGCCGTCATCGGTATTCTTCACATATCCCGTGAGATTGAGTGACCTCGCAAGGTTATAAACAAAAGGCCTGAACCCTACCCCCTGCACAATTCCCTTTACCCGCAACACGATATGCCGATTAATACATGCCTTGTTTTCTTCATCCATTCTGTGCGATTTCCACTCTTCCGAATTCTCCGTCATAACCCGGAGTGATGTTGACCTTCCCCTGACGTATTTTATAGATAGCAGCAGTGACTTCTTCTGAAACTGCCCGGCTTAAATCATCTACAGGCACATCCAGCAATACGCCGAACTCATTGCCCATAACATTAAGGATGTTGTGATAGATTTTCCGGACACCCTTTGTATTCACACCCCTCTTTATAGTTCCTGAAATAATCTCGACAAGAGGAACAACTTTATAAAACGGCCTTGCATTTTGCGGTGTCTCACCCGGCCCCCTTCCTGCAAGCTCCTCTATCCTGTGAAGCACGCCTACAGTCAATTTCCTGCCGCATACCGGGCACATATTATTGTGTTTAATGGTATCTTTCGGATGCATTCCTATACCGCATGCCCTGTGGCCATCGTAGTGGTATTTACCCTCTTCCGGGAAGAACTCCAGAGTACCGAAAAACCCTTTTTTATCCTTTATTGCCTTCATGATCCCGGTATATGACAAATCTGTTTCAAATATATTTGCCTCCCTTCCAAGTTTGGAAGGCGAATGTGCGTCTGAATTTGAGACAAGAGTAATATCATCAAGCGGTTTTATACGCCAGTTCATGGATGGATCGGATGAAAGCCCTGTCTCGATGGCATAAATATACGGGGTCAGATCTTCATAGCACTCTTCAAGCGAATCAAACCCCGACCTGGCGCCGAAGATCGAAAAATGGGGTGTCCACGCATGTGCAGGAATCAGCATGGCATCGGGAGAAGAGTCCATCACGATCTTAAGCAGTTCTCTGGCATCCAGTTTTAGAATCGGCCTTCCATCTGAAGACAGGTTTCCTATCAACGATAGTTTACTGTTTATCCTTTCCACGGCCTGCAAATCCGGGGCAAGGACAAGGCTGTGAATCTTTCTTGTCAGACCATTCTTCTTATAGATTGAACAAATTTCGGTGGTAGGAATAAAGAAGACACCGGACCTGCAGGATTCAGGAACACCATTTATGGAAAACCTGTCATTTAATCTGAACAGCCCATTCCCGGCAGGTACAAGTCTCTCTCTTAATTCCGAAAGCCATGCAGGATGAGTGAAATCGCCCGTGCCTACAACTGAAATCCCCTTTAATTGGGCCCATAGCGACAAACTTTCCGGAGATAAATCCCTGCTCGTGGCCATTGAATATCTTGAATGGATATGAAGGTCGGCAAAGAAGCGCATGAATAATTATAACATACAGCCGGAGAGATAACTTTATCCCAAATCCGGCGATAAGCAGCACCGGGTTACGGTGGTCACGGTTATAGATGATGTTCGGTACTCCCGGGTGTCTGCCTTCATCGATGCATCTATGTTTTTTCTTCCCATAACCGTCCATTTCTTATAAAAAATATCGATATACCTATGCACACAATTGATGAAATCCTTAACGCATTCATTGTGCCGATATGCTCCGCTAATGCGCCTATCACAAAATTGCCAATCGGAGACATGCCGAGGAATACCAGAATATAAGCGCTCATAACCCTCCCCCGAATATAGTCGGGAACTGACTGTTGAATGAAATTGTTGGCATTTGCCAGAAAACTCACAATTCCGAATCCGGTCATAAACAGCAGGGCCAGAGATAACGGTTCCAGTCTCGAAAAGGTCATAATAAAAATCGACATCGAAGCGGCGCTCAATGAAAATGACATGTATAGAAATCTTCTGTTAATGGTACCTTTCAGAGCTATGATCATGGCTGCCGTAAAGGCGCCCGCCCCGGCTGAGCCGGCAAGTCTGCCAAGACCTTCAGCGCCGGTTTTCAGGATATCCTCTGCGATAACCGGGAGAAAACTGCTGTACGGTATGCCAAACAGGCTCAAAAAAGTAATGGTTATAAATATAAACAGGATTTGATGGTGTTGCCTTACAAACAGGAGGCCTTCTGAAAGTTCCTTAAGGACTGATTTGTGACCCGATATCTTACCTACCCCCCTGTCCCTGATGATATAAAGCGCAATGACCGCCGGTAAAAAGCTGAATGAGTTTATATAAAAACATGCTTGCAGGTTGAACCTTGCAATAATGATCCCCCCCACGAAAGGTCCTATTATTCTTGCTGCATTGAATGCGGCGGAATTAAGGGCTATTGCATTTAAGAGCTTGCCCTTGCCAACCATTTCAACAAAAAATGACTGCCTTGCAGGTATGTCAAATGCGTTCAGGAGACCTATAAAAGAAACAAGAATAAAAACATACCTGATTTCCATAATATGCAACTGTGTCAGCAGGCCTAAAAGAAAAGCTGGTATAATGGACAATAGCTGGGTTGCAATGATAATATTCCGCTTTGAATGCCTGTCTGCAAATATACCGCCAAAAAGTGTAAACATCATTATCGGGGCCGAAAGGAATGTCATCACGAGTCCCAGGTAGAATGGAGATTTTGTAATGCTGTATACCAGCCAGCCTATAGCCACATGCTGCATCCACGTGCCGGAAAGGGAAATGATCTGGGATATCCAGAACAGTCTGAAATCCCTTACACGCAGTGCAGGTAAAACCTTATCTTTATCTTTGGACATTAATTCTCCAGTCATTTCATTTAAAAAGGCTACGCCATTAATTAGTGTCTGTGTATAAACTCAGTTTCTCTATCTGTCATTCCGGCAGTCCTTAAGCCGGAATCTATTCTTTTCAATAAGTTCCGGATGTCCCGAACGCTTTCGGGGCATGACAAAAATAAAAAACGGCAATTTATGGACAGACTTTAATTATAGAACATATCCGTTTTCGTTATCCCTGCTCCCACAAGCTTGCCGCACTTCGCATATCATTCTGAATAATACTTAAATGGATAGCGAGCGGATGTGCCTATCCCGAGTCTTTTATCGGGGAGCGAATATAATAATAAAATCTTCCCTGCATTAGATTACCGGCGGCCTGCCTGTGCGTGCCGCACGCAGACAGGCGGAGCCACAGGGAAGATCAATTGATTTTAAGACATTTAAAATATTATCTTATTAGATGTTTAACAGGAAATACGGCAATAATTATAATTATTTGGGGGACATATAATGAAACCACTGATTGCTGACAGTCTCTATAAGCAATGCGGCCCAGATACACTCACGTTCATGACAACGGAAGATATCCCACCACTTGAGGACACAATAGGACAGGACCGGGCGCTCAGGGCCATAGATTTCGGACTTGGTCTGGACAGCAAAGGGTTCAATATATATATCCTCGGGGACAGCGGTACCGGCAAATTGACAACAATAAAGAGGCTCCTGTCCAGGAAATCAATAAATGAGCCGGTTCCTCCGGACTGGTGTTATGTCTATAACTTTGTGGACGTCGATAACCCCATCTCCCTGTCTGTCGACCCCGGTGACGGCATTATGTTTAAGAAGGATATGAACGGCCTTATCAATACACTGAAAATAGAGATCCCAAAGGTATTTGAGACAAAAGAGTATGAAAGACAGCGCATAAAGATCATTGAAGAGTTTCAGAAAAAACAGAAAGACCTTTTTTTAGCCATCGAAAATGAGGCATCTGAAAAAGGGTTCATAATCCGCAAAACAGCAAGCGGTCTCCTGATAGTGCCAAAGAAAAAAACAGGAGAACCGCTGTCCCAGGAAGAATACGAACATCTCGATGACAAGACTAAAAAGAAGATAGATTCCACCGGAAATGAATTGCAGGAGAAACTGAACGATAGAGTGCGAACTGTAAGGGAAGGAGAAAAGATTGTTAATGATATGCTGTTGAGGCTTGAAAGAGAAACCGCCCTTTCAGCCATAGGAGATCTTATTAATGATGTCAAATCCAAGTATCAAAAATATGAGAAGATCCTCTTATACCTTGATAACGTCCAGGATGATGTGCTGAATAACCTTGAGGATTTCAAACCTCAGCAGGAAGCCCAGCCTGCCCTGCCCTTTATGAAAATGCCGAAACAGGAGAATACTTTTATAAAATATCACGTAAATATCATCGTCAACAATAAAGATATAGAGGGAGCGCCGTGTGTCTATGAAAGCAATCCGACTTATTATAATTTGTTTGGCAGGGTGGAGCATAAATTCCAGTATGGTATGGCGCTAACGGACTTCTCCATGATAAAGGCCGGCGCTCTCCATCGCGCTAATGGCGGGTATCTTATTATAAATGCCATCGACCTTCTGAGAAATCTCTTTTCATATGATTCCCTGAAAAGGGCAATCCGTGACCGTGAGATAAGGATAGAGGACATCTGGGAGCAGTACAGGCTGATGACTACCTCTATCCTGAAACCGCAATCTATTCCTCTCGACATCAAGATAATACTGATTGGCCCACCCAATATATACTACCTTCTGCATAACCTCGATGAAGAGTACAGGGAACTGTTCAAGGTAAAGGCTGATTTTGACAGCAGGATGAAGAGGTCCGGGGAGAATATTCAGAAATACGTATCATTTATTGCAACAAAAGCAAGGGAAGAGGGGCTCATGCAATTTAATCGTTCAGGTGTTTCCAGGATAGTCGAATACGGTTCAAGGCTTGCAGGCCATCAGGAGAAACTCTCATCAAAATTCAGCGACATAGCAGACCTTATCCGGGAGTCACATTATTGGGCCACTAAAGAGGGCAGCGACTCTGTAACCGGTGAACATGTAATTAAAGCTCTCAATGAAAAAATCTACAGGCATAACAGGATCGATGACTATCTGCTGGAGATGATGGCCGAGGGAAGCCTGATCGTCAGGACGCAAGGAAAAATGATTGGCCAGGTAAACGGGCTTGCGGTTATGGATATGGGTGATTACATGTTCGGCAAGCCGTCAAGGATCACTGCAAAAACATTTACCGGCAAGGCGGGCATAATCAATATAGAGCGTGAAACCAAGATGAGCGGTAAGATTCATGAAAAGGCAATTCTCATATTATCCAATTACCTTGGCAGCAAATATGCCATAAAGAACCCCATCTCTCTTTCAGCTTCGATTACTTTCGAACAGCTCTACAGCATGATTGAGGGTGACAGCGCTACGTGTGCGGAAATGTATGCACTGCTGAGCAGCATCGCAAACATTCCCCTCAAACAGTCATTTGCAGTTACAGGGTCAATGGATCAGAACGGTGATGTGCAACCTGTCGGCGGAGTAAATGAAAAAATCGAAGGCTTTTTTAACCTGTGCAGGCTCAGAGGTCTTGACGGCACGCAAGGTGTAATAATACCCCGGAAAAATATAATCAATCTCATGTTGAAAAAAGAAGTTGTTGATGCCGTAAAAGAGGAAGGATTCAGTATTTATGCAATAGAAAAGATGGAAGAAGGCCTTGAGATATTGACCGGTATGAACATTGGAATACTTGGGGAGGATGGAACATATCCTGAAGACACGTTTAATTACCTTGTAGAAAAGAGGCTTACGGAAATCAGGGAGGCCATGAAGCCGTCTAAAGAAAATAAAAACAGGAATGATGAAAAAAATTAATGAAGAAACTTATTTACCTGATACAGTTTATCATCGTCATTATTATTGTTATCCCCTTCTCTTTCCTGCCCGAGAAAATCATCCCGGTATCAGGAAATATTCTCGGGAGAATACTATTCCTGCTCTGGCCGGGCAGAAGAAGGATTGCAATAGAAAACATAAGGAAAGCCATTCAGAACAACTGTCTGCCGGCCACAATCTCACCTTCGGATATAGCCGCGAATTCGTTCCGGCATCTCGGGATATCATTTATAGAACTCTCAAAAGTATATTTGGGCAGGGGAACACGGATAATTGAATCGATTTCTGTCGAAGGTATTGAAAATTTCCATAAAGCCTCATCATACAATAAAGGCATATTGGGGCTAACGGGACATTACGGAAACTGGGAATTACTCGCCCTCATATTTTCCTCCAAGATATCAAAAATAACAGGGGTAGCGAGAAAACAGAATAATCCGTATATCAATAAATTGGTAGAAAAAACCAGGACAAAGTTCGGAAGCAATGTAATCTACAAAAAGGGCGCCCTGAAAGCCATTTTGTTAAAGCTGAAAGATAATGACACAATTGGTGTGCTTTATGACCAGAGTGTTTTGGAAAAAGAAGGTATACTGGTTGATTTTCTCTGCAGAAAGGCGTGGACTATGAAGATGCCCGTAATAATATCCCGGAAAACGGGGGCTCCGATTCTTCCTTTTTTTATAAGAAGGACCGCCAGAGGTCATGTCATTACTATTTATCCCCCATTTTTGCCTGATAGCAGCGTGGAATTGGAAACGCATCTCCGGCACCTGAATAAATACATTGAAAAACACATTAAGGAATGCCCTGAACAGTGGTTGTGGATTCACAGAAGGTGGAAAAGAACGGCATAGACGTATAGTGATGCAATGCCATTCTTTTGCTTGACTTTTTTTCCTTTTTTTTTATAATGTTATGTAACAAAAGATAAATAATTTTTTAAAGATTCCTTTATCCGTTTATTATCCGTGTTCTCAATTATGCGCAAATATAAAGAAACAATTTTATTATTTCTTTTTTATAGATTGTCATCCTGATATATTCATTATGAAGGGCAAAGCCAAAATAACAATGCCGGACATCTACGCAAACAAATATTGCGGGGTCTGCCATAACGGCACCCGGGCATTTGATGGAAAGAAACAGGAAAACTGCAAAAGGTGTCATAACAAATAATATGCATTTATTTCATCTCTATCATGATCTATCATTCCTAAAATATTACACTTATTCCTTGACAAACCTAATGTATAACATTAAACTTAATAAACAAATTTTTCTGAGTATTAATCATGAGCAATAAAAAATCTGTCCTTATAGTCGATGATTCCCCTACGGTAAGAAGACTCGTTGAGCTAATAATGTCTCAGGAGGGTTATTCCGTTTTTACAGCTGAAGACGGGGATGAGGCGCTCAAGATAGCCATGAGGAAAAAGCCTTCAATCATTCTCGTCGATTTTATAATGCCCAGGATGAATGGGTATAAACTATGCAAAATAATGCGTTCAGACCCTCAGCTAAAAGATATTCCCCTGATATTGATAACTGCAAAAGGTGAGGACGTGAGACAGACCTTTGAAGAGAAATTCGGTGTCCTTCATTATTTTCAAAAGCCCTTTGAGCCTGATGAACTTATAGGGAAGATTAACGAGGTTCTCGGGGTTCAGGCAGTAGAGTTGCCTAAACCGGACACTGCTGTAGCTCCGGACTCCTCTGTTGAATTAATTGAAAGCATTGACAGGTTAATAAGATACTACTTCGAGAGAGAATTCAGGGTATTGCTCAAAAATGTAATGGTTGAGGTTCTCAAGGAGACGGAGGTCGCCCGGTCTACGGGGCTGATGATTTCAGGTGAGTTGAAGTATCTTTCCGTTGCAGATGTCTTGCAGTTTATAGGTATGTTGAATCTGTCGGGCAGGCTTACGGTGGTTTCAATAAATCTGAATTCCGAGGTGTATCTGGAAAGGGGGCAGATTGTCTTTTCTACTATAAGTAAGCCTGGCTACAGGACATTTCTTACCGACCTCCTTATTGAAGAAAAAAAATTGAAAAAAAGAGATATAAATTCCATAACCTCAGAAGCAAAGAAGCAGAACCTGCCTGTAGGAAGAGTGCTTGTACAAAAGGGATTCATTACAGACGATGAACTCATGGGCTACCTGAGGCGATTAACCGAGGATGCGATATTCCATACCATCTCGACGACTTCCGGCCACTTCTATCTTGAAGATGTTCCCCTGCCGCTCAATCTGAGTGATATAAAATTCAGAATACCATCCAGCATGATAATCCTTGATGGGCTGAGAAAGTTAGATGAAAGCAGGCTTGCTGCAGAGATATTCAGAAGCGATGATATGGTACCTGTAAGGTTAATAACCAATGTGGATGCGCTTGAAGGTATTAACCTTGATGATAAAGAACTCAGGATATTCTCACTTATTGATGGTAAAACGAGACTGAAGGATATTATAAATGAAAGTAAGCTTGACGAGCTGGAGGCAAAAAGGATCTGTTATTCACTACAGAAGATAGGGTTATTAAAGATAAAGGACGAGAGGAGGTAATCTAAAAATGGCAAAAATCCTTGTGGCAGAAGACAGTATTACAGACCTTCAATTCATAAAGAGTGCATTAAAAGAGACCAGCCATGAGATAATAACTGCATCAGACGGGGAAGAGGCTGAACAGAAGGCGAGGTCGGAGGCAGTGGATTTAATAGTACTTGATGTTGTGATGCCGAAGAAAAGCGGATTTCAGGTATGCAGGGCCCTTAAAAAGGATGAAAAGTTCAAGCATATTCCTATAATCATGCTCACATCAAAGTCACAGGAGAGTGACAGGTTCTGGGGACTTAAGCAGGGGGCAGATGAGTATATCACAAAACCTGTTGAACCTATTGATCTGCTGCTTGCAATAAAGAAACACCTCATGAGGGTATAAAACAGGGAATACATTAATGAAATTCGGCTTGTTACTAAAAAAGTATTTAATAAGGGGGAAAACAGGTCAATTTGTTATAAAGTTAGCCGGAGAAGACCACCTCTGTAAGGTTTATATCGAGGATGGAAATGCCGTATATATATCGATGGGCACCAGAAAACCTCACGATATACTCAAATATATTATCGGGAAGAAACTGGAGGCGACAAATTTTATAGACGGGGTGCCGCCATTAAAAAGACTGGATGAACCTCTTAACGATAAACTGCTTATGCTTGTAGCTGATGAACAAGCCGATCAGACCCTGAATGATATAAACGTAGAGGGTCCTGTCCCATCACAGGGTGTGGATACACTTTTAGATGATTTTATTGACATAGTAGGTCCACTGGGAACGGTGATTGCTGATAAGGTTTTTTCAGATATTGAATACAATAGGGGGTCGGAGATGAGCGGTGAGGACTATTCTGCCCTGCTTTCAGCTTTGCTCAATGAGATTCCTGAAAAAATAAGAGAAAGCTTTAAAAATAAACACCTGTAAGAAAAGATATTCTATGCTTAATAAGGGGGTGCCCTGTGTTTAAAAATATGCGGTTGAGAACAAGGTTTACGGTTATCATGTTAATAGTTTATCTTGTTTCATTACCTGTCATTGCAATGGGGAGTTACTTCGTTCTGAAGAACAATGCGATAAAAGAGATACTTGAAGAGGCAAACCTTATGTTGGCAGCTATGGAAGGGGTTAGAGGTTATACCGGTCAGGTACTTAGACCTGCATTACAGAAACTCCTGCCGGGAAAGTTTGTAATTGAAGGAATGTCTGCCACAAAGGTGGCCTATGGCGTACAATTGAGGATGAGAAAAAAATTACCGAGATATAGCTTCAAGGAGGCTACGGAAAACCCGCTGAACTTAGTGAATAAGGCAGATGGATTCGAGATGAAAAAGTTGAATCAGTTCAGACAGGGAATCCTCAAGACGGAATGGAGGGGATTTAAAGAAACCCCTGATGGAAGGTACTATGTTATTATGCGACCGGTTTCTGTAAAGGCTGCGTGTCTTAAATGTCATGGTAACCCTAATGCGGCACCACCTGAGGTTGTGAAAAGATATGGCACAAAGCATGGGTATGGCTGGAAGGTTGGAGAGATTGTTACTGTAAATAGTGTTTATGTTCCTGCAGAGGTTCCAATCCAGAATGCCAGAAGGGCACTCATAACATTTACCGCCATCTACAGTGGTATTTTCCTGTTCGTTCTATTTGTTATTGACAGGCTTATAATAGGTAACATTATAAGGCCTATTGAAAGTTTTGTGAGTACTGCTGAGGATATAAGCAGGGGTAAGATGAGCAGGGAGTTTGAAGTGACCACCAATGATGAGATGAAATCCCTTGCCGATGCATTTACCAGAATGAAGATATCTCTTGCTAAGGCAATGGACATACTGAAGAAGAGATAGGTGAAATAGCTGAAATGGTAGAGAATACAGATACTCCAAAGAAGTCTGTTACTCCGGAATTAATGTCTTGTCTGTTTTCTGTGGGTAGTCAGGAGTTTTCAATAGACCTTGACTACCTTAAAGAGATAACAGAGCTTTCAGAGATCGTACCACTGCCTCTCAGCCCCTCGTATATAGAAGGGGTTACCCATCTGAGAGGGGCTGCAGTGCCTGTTGTAAAATTCGCTACTCTGAAGGGGATTCCTGAAGAAATGGCTACAGAGAGATGGCTAATAGTGCTTGAGGTGAATAGGGAACTACTTGGCATTACTGTGAACGAGATGCCGGACCTTGGTATAAATTACAGAGGTGAGTTGATAAATGTTCCGGAGTTTTTTGAGACATACAGGATAAGATAATGGCAGAAAAGCCATTACTTGATTTTTTTCTTGCAGAGGCAGAAGACCATTTAGGTGTTCTTGAAAAGGGGTTCCTTGATCTGGAAAAGAATCCTTCGGAACTTTCAGAGGTGCAGGAACTTTTCAGGGCTGCGCACACCCTTAAGGGTTCAGCAGCGCTTGTCAAGCTTAATATAATAAGTGAGGTTGCGCATAGCCTGGAAGATGTCCTTGAGTCAATCAGGGATGGAAACACTCCTGTCACCAGGTCGGTTATTGATTGGTTCCTCCACACCCATGATTCCATGAAATTCCTTATATCAGAAATAATAAGTGGAAATCCTGAAAAGAAAGAGATTGCTGCTGAAGTGCAGGAAAGTCTTAAAGAAGTCTTTTCAGAGAAAAAGATTTCAAAGAATATCTATAGTGAAAAGAAAAAGGTTATCCCTGAGAAGAGACAGGAAGCCAGGAGGAAGCAGGACATTGAGGTATCATCAAATTACGTTAGAGTTCATGTTGATAATATAGAGCAGATGATGAATCTTGTAGGTGAATTAACAATTCTGAAGAATTATCTCCTTTCTGAAACAAAGGAGGTGTTAAATCTCCAGGGTGAGGTCAATTATGCAAACAGCAGGTTAATAAAAGAAATAGATGAGTTCAGTAGCAGATATGCTTATTCCATTCCGGATAAGATCTCCTATGTGGATACTCTTCTTGAAGATTTCAGGGAACTTGAGTTTGATAGATATGATGAGCTGAATCTCTTTGCCCGTAAACTCCATGAGATAATAGATGATATCACAGAGGGAATTAAGAGTCTTACCGGCTCCTTTGTCCAGTTCTCAGACCATGTTAAGACGATGGAGAGGCTTAACACGGATATGAGAAATCTCATTTCTCAATCAAGGATGGTAGAGGCAGGCAGGCTTTTTCAGAGGTTTACAAGGACAATCAGGAGTCTGGCACATCAGTCAGACAAGAAGGTCAGGTTTGTTGTGAGCGGAACCGAGACTCGCATTGACAAAGTAATCTATGAAAGGCTATCCGACCCTCTTTTACACATAATTCGTAATTCAATCTCCCATGGTATAGAGAGTCCCGAGGAACGGGTTTCAAAGGGTAAATCAGAAGAGGGGAGAATCTCCCTTCTTGCAAGAAGGGAAGGCAACAGTGTTGTGATTGATGTAAAAGATGATGGCAGGGGTGTCGATCTTAAGTCAGTACACAGAAAGGCAGTAAAAATGGGAATCCTGCAGAAGGGTGAAAGGCTTACCAAGGGACGGCTTATTAGCCTCCTTTTCAGACCGGGCTTTTCAACCCACGAAGAGACGGATATGATGTCGGGAAGGGGCGTTGGGCTGGATGTGGTAAGAGAGGCTATTGCAGAATTGAACGGGAAGATAAGCGTGGCTACATCTGAGGGGAAAGGAACGATCTTCAGGATAAAACTCCCACTTACCCTTGTGATTATAAATACAGTGAAATTAAAGGCAGGTGGTATTGAGTTTGTGGTCCCATCAAGCCTTATACAGGAATTAATTGAGGTTGACATGCATCAGTATGACAGAGAAAAGGAGAGTGTACCTCTGAGGGAAAGCCATGTGCAGGGTAAAGACCTCTGTGATCTGCTCAGACTCGATCCAGTAAGGCCGGGCACAAAAATACCTGCGATTGTATTTAATCTTATGTTAGGTAAACAGGTTGCCCTTTTGGTGGATGAGATTACAGGGCAGGAGGACACGGTTATTAAGCCACTCGGAAGGTTCCTTGAGGGCTTGAGATATTACGCTGGTGTAAGTATTTCTGCGGATGGAAAGTTGATGCCTGTTCTTAGTCCTGTAGGATTGCTTGAACGGCCTATTGAAATAGAAGAATCCATTCGGTCTAAAGGGAAAGATGTAGAAAGGGGACGGAATATTCTGATAGTGGATGATTCTCTGAGTGTCCGTAAATTTGTGAGTATCATTCTTGAGCAAAAGGGTTATAATGTATATGCCGCATCTAATGGTATGGAGGCACTTACCATAATTGATGAACATCCTGTTGATCTTATTATCACAGACCTTGAAATGCCGGTCATGCATGGTTATGAGCTTCTAAGAGAGCTTAAGAGAAGAGGACTTTCATGGACTATTCCTACCGTAGTATTGACATCGAGGGGAAGTGAAAAACATAAAGAGAAAGCTGCTTCACTCGGTGCAAAAGACTATCTTATAAAACCCTTTGAAGAAGAGACCCTATTGCAGACGGTGAGTAGACATTTAAAAACTCTTCCTTTAACATAAAAAACACAAGCGAATCCCTCGATCATCAGGTGGATTAATCACCAATAGCGTTGACAGTTTGTAACTTATCTGATAAAAAAGCTTCACGGCCTTCCCGATAGGTTATCGCTTTTCTTCTTTATGAAATTGTAATCCACGGAAACACAATAACTTAAACTGTCTCCTCTGCCTCTTCCTGTATCTTGAATTTTTCAACAGATGAGAGTAGTTCTCTTGATGACTCTGAAAGGCTTCCGGAAATCTCTGTTGAATCCTGAACATGTTTTAACATCTCAAGGGAGATACGGTTGATAGATTCCATAGAAAGGACAACATTGTTGGTCATCTCTCTCTGCGTTTGGGATAACTGGAATATCTCTGATACTATACCCCTTGTTCTGCCAACAGCGCCTTCTATATCCCTAAAGGCAACTCCTGTTTCGGATCCAACGACAGACTGCTTCTCAACTATTTCGGTCTCTTCTTCCAGTGCTGTGGTTATTTCACTTGCCCCTGTCTGAATTGCACGAATGATGTTGTTTATCTGTTTGGTTGCATCCGCTGATTTGTCAGCAAGCGAACGTATCTCCTCAGCGATAACCACAAAGCCCTTACCTGAATCACCGGCTCTTGCTGCCTCAATGGAGGCGTTCATTGCCAGGAGGTTTGTCCTTGATGCAACTTCAGCGATAAGGCCTGAAATGGTTCCAATCTCCATAATCCTTTCAGCAAGCATTTTCATCTTCTTATTGATGGTCTGAACCGTTGCCCTGATAAGTGTCATGCCCCCAATACTCTGGTCGACCAGGTCACCACCCTTTGATGCTGCCTCAGATGCCATAACCGAGATTTTAGTTGCCTCTTCGGTTTTTTCAGATATCTTTATTGTGGCATCAGCGGTTTCATCCACTGCTTCAGTGGCGCCCTTTAACTGAACCATCTGGGTTTCGGCACCATCTGCCATCTTTTTAAGCATATCAAGGAGCGTGAAACTCTCTTCACCAACACTATGAGCGGTGTTTCTAACATCCCGAAGGAGAAGGGAGAGCTCATCTATCATAAGATTATAGGCGTCAGCCAGAGATCCAAAAACATCGGCCGTAACAGGGGCCTTCTCTGAAAAGTCACCATCCGATGCGTTACTGAGAATAGCAAGGAATGCAATGATGTTTTCCTGACTCTTCTTCCTCTCCTCCTCTGTTTGAATATATTCCCTTAATCTGTCCAGTGTCTCATTAAAAACAAGAGCTATTTGGCCTATCTCGTCAGAAGATTTCACTTCAACGGCAACATTGACCTTACCCTCACCTATTGCCCTGATTCCTTTCATGAGTTCGCCAAGAGGACTTACAATCCTGTTAGAGATGAACAATGAAAGAAGAAAGCCAAACAGTAAAGCAAACAGATAGATCAATAATATCTTCCAGATGTCCTCACGGATAGCATCAAGGAGGGTTAACTTTTTAAACCCGATATTGATTGTCCCATAAGTAGCGACCGGATACGTAATATTTCTTATCATTTTACCGGACAGTTTTATGTCGCTGGTTGATTTTGCTATCTTTAACCCGACCCCTTTCAATTCTCCCGGTATTTTTCCACCAAATGTATCGGCGATTACTTTTCCGTCTTCCATTCTTAAAAAACCATACTCGACATCTTTTGAAGAAGCCTTGATATCTTTGACGATCTTGTTGAGAACCCTGATATCATCCGTCAGCATTGCATCCAGAGCCTTCGATGCCTGCGAGACCGTGAAAAACCTGTCTCTTTCTTCCCGCAGCTGGGTAAGCCGCTTACCCGTTGAATAGGCATAATAACCGGAGAGCGCCGTCACTACTATCGTTATAGACAGCAGAATAGTTATGATCATTTTGGTTTTAATGCTCCAACCTGTACTGTTCACCATTTTAAGTGCTCCTTTCGAATTTACTTAAAGATAAGTTATTTAATGAAATATCAGAAACCAAATGTAAAAGTTTTATCATCAAGTCTTTCTATCCATCATTTAGAAAATGAGCCGCTCGGCTTTCCTTCCTTGAGATTAACCGTCCCCTGCTTTGAAATAACAGCCTGACCTTCAGGACTCAATGCAAATTTTATAAAGTCTTTGACCTGATTCGACGGATGCGGGCCTACGGTCAGATATAAAGGTCTCACAAGGGGATACTTCCTTGCAGCTATGTTCTTCTTGGTAGGAGCGGCTCCATTTAAATCAAGGAACTTGAGTCCTTTTCTCTTTCGGGCACTCGATATGCCTGAAATAGCTATTGAATCAATATTCTTTTCTACATATTTTTCAACAGGACCGGAACTTTTCTTCACAACGGCATTGCGTATAAAGTCGATATTAACATCACCAAACACCATTTCCCGAAGCATGAAAGAGACGCCGCTTACTTTACTTTTTCTGATAACCAGTTTTATCGGCTTGTCGGGTCCTCCAAGTTGACTCCACTTTGTAATCTTTCCGAGTAAAACATCCTTCAATTGTTGTATTGTTATATTTTTAACCTTATTCTTCTTGTTGACAATCACGACAAGGGCATCCCAGGCAACGGGAATAAGTTTTGTATTTTTTTCAAGGATATCCCTCTCCGATAATTTGTGCCTGCATGAGCCGCCGATATCTATCCTTCCGATCGCAACAGCCCTTATTCCGTATGTTGCTCCGCCGCCTTTAAGATAGATTTTCACACCGGTCTTTTTTTTGTATGCCTTGGCAAGCTCCGCCATAAAAGCCTTCTTCGTAATTCCGCATCCACCCCATATCAAGTCGCCGGAATAACCAACGGAAGGGATAAACACAAAAGAAATTAAAAAAAGAAAGATAAGAAATATCTTATTCATATAAATATATATCCTCATAGATTTCCTCCTCTAAGGATTCATAAAATAACGTCCTGTCGGAAAATATAAACATTTAATTCAGTAAACAGGTATTGCAATGGTGAAATATAAATTTCATTGATCATTGAAGCCTGCTTAGAATTTCGCTGCACCTCTTCGTAAAGTCTTCAGCCTTTCTTTCATCAATTGTCAATTTCACAACTTTCCGGCATCCATCAATTGCGGACATCATCCCTTCTCTTGTATCCGGGGCTCCCCGGACTTTTTTGATAACCCTTTCGGCATGCGCACCAAGAATATCTTTTGCAGCTTTTATTAAATCGGCTTTCATCGTATCAACCTCTGAAGATGGAAGCGCCTCAATAAGTCCCCGGGTGACGAGTTCATCAAGTGAATTCATTATATCAGGGAGTCCCCTTCCCTTTTCGAGAATCTTTACAGCATTGGATTTGCCATCAATAAGGATCAAAACATGCCTCAGACTCAGCGGAACACTATACTTTCTGCTCTTTATTTCTTCTTCACCCTTCTCTGTCTTCACATAAATAGTATAATCATCCATAGTTATTCAGATAATTCTTTGATTATTCTTATAGATAAGCTTTACAGTTATCACAACATATATGGCCCCAAAGAAAAAGATCATTTCAACAATCAACCTCAGAATGTTCTCCGGCAACATACCGAAGAATGATGACGCCATAGAACCCGCCGTAAAGATCATAACCGGCGCGTGTTTTAAATTCCATTTCTTGCCAACTATACCACCGGAGATATTTTTTTGAGAAATACAGTGAGATAGAGGCAGCACATCATGACAATGATTGCCGCAACACTGATAATAAAACGGTACATCAAAATGCATTATTTTACCCCTGGCATTTATTTAATTACATAGTATACATTATACACAACATAACTATTTTTTCAAGTGTTTCTTTTAAATTTCTACATAACTTATTGTAAACAAGACTTAAACATTATAATTCCATCTTGGGTCATTAGAAAAAATATCTCCACAAATTTGGTTATATAAGAATAAAGGCCATCGGCCATTGCATCGGGATAAACAGAAACTCCTATCTTTACAATATCATTGGGATAAATCTTCGAGATATATTCAAGAAGGCGTACGTTTTTCCCGTCTGTACCGACTGAAGTTTTCAGAACGTTATCAATATTTATCTGTAATATCTTTTCAAGCTTTGGATAAAAACCTCTTTCTATTCCTCAGGCATATATCCTGACTTTATCACATCACCTATTGTATCTATATCAGACAGTGTTTTGGTCAGTGCCATACTATAACCATAATGCCTTGCCTTTTCAACACTCTGTTTCAGTGTGTCTCCTGTAGACCATTGTATTCCGGTAAAAATTTCATGGATGCGTTTTTTTACACCAACAAGATAGTAACCACCATCCTGCGCCGGCCCAAAAACAATTTCATTATCAGCCAACAACGCAAGTGCGCTCCTCACAACATCGCGTGATAATCCGGGGATATCGACTCCAACAAGAACCGTGTTACAATAGCCCCGATCCAGAGTGGTCGATAATGCATTATCCATCCTTTCCCCCAAATCTCTACCTGACTGAGAAAACATCTCTACACCAAAGCTGCTGAAATACGAATCCGAATCCCGCGGAGAATAGCATAAAAATGTATCAATGTCTTCAATTTTCCTTAAGCTCTCTATGGTCTCTGTCAGAAGTTTCTCATAGAGCTCAACTCTCTGTTTATCCGAAAGATAACCGGCAAGCCGGGTCTTCACATTATCTTTTTCAGGAGCCTTGGCAAAAATAATAAGTGCATTTCCGATCATTTCCTCACATCCTTATAATTATTAATGAGTTTCTCCGGTGAAACATTAAACAAAGAATATGACAAAGCGAGTCTCCAGTCCCTTAACGTGGTGTATAACATTCCCTCTTTAAGCCACCTTCTTGGAGATGTGCATATTTCAGGCCTTACAAATACAATACTGCCCGCCTTCTTCAATCTTCCTGCAATATCTATATCCTCCATAATCGGGATATCGGAAAAACCGCCTATCTCTTGATAGACTTCCTTCCTCATAAACATCCCCTGATCACCATAAGGGACGGATGTAATTCTTGAGCGAATATTTGCACCTGCCTCGATAACCCTGAAACAGAATGAGGGATGGTCGATCCTTAAGTCAAACGCTCCGGCTGAAATGTTATCATCGCACATAATTTCCCTTATCTTGCCGAATGCATTTTCAGGCAATATGCAATCCGAATGAAGGAAAAGCAGAACCCGGCCACCAGCCCTCTCAGCCCCGTAATGCATCTGATGTCCCCTCCCCCTTCTTGTCACAAATACCATGTCAGTATACCTGGATGCAACAGATACAGTATGGTCACTGCTGCCGCCATCAACGACTATAATCTCCTCATCGGAGCCGATATTAAGCGAGGAAATAGTCTTGCCGATGTATCCTTCTTCATTCAAAACCGGAATTATGACCGATATATTCATATATACTATATTACCATTGAAAGAAAACATATCCCCTCATCCTTAGCGCCTTGCTCAGCGCATCTAAGAAACTCTTCAGATTTTCCCGAAGATAAAACTCTCCATAAACCGCCAGCCTGCTCATGTCATCTATAAAGGCTATGAGGTAGGTCTTTCTCTGTTTGCCCTGTACTTCCACACAGGGACCGTGCATTACATCGCTCTGCCACAGGTCATTGGGATATTCAGCCTCGAATCTCCTCCTGTCCACGGCTGCTGAAGACGGCTTTTTCAGCATCCCCTCGGACTGCAAAAACCGGTAGAGCGTGGAGTATGTAACCCTCATGCCCGGCAGTACTA
>BDTO01000047.1 GCA_002897855.1 bacterium BMS3Bbin05 | reverse complement strand
CAAAGGTCTTTTATCATGGGTGTAACATCCTTCAATGAGACCTTCCTGATGCTCATAGAAACGCCTCTCTACATCGTTGGTTACTCCAGTATAATAACTGCCATGGTTCGACAGGCTCACCATGACAGGGCAGGCTCACCATGACAGGGCAGGCTCACCATGACAGGCTCACATTTACCCACTTGAAATGAGAAAGAATCCTAAAATATTTTATCAGGATTGTATAAAAAACTTCAATTTATATAATTTTATTGGCACTTTCTAAAGAAAAGGCTGAAGACTTAGGGCTGAAGAGAAAAATAATGGAAATTCATGGTTTTAAAATAAAAAGAAAGAATCTTTTAAAAAAGTCTGTGAGGGTCTGTGGCTAATAAAAAAAACTTTTCGGCTACGGACGGACACAGACATAAAGAGAAAAATGACCACGGAAACAGAGGAAAATATATTTGATTTTCTCGGAGTCTCGGTGATTATAAGTATAAAAAAGACTTTTCTTAAAAAAGTCTGTGAAAGTCTGTGGCAAAAAGTTTTTTTATCTCTGTTATCGGGCGAATTGACATCGTTTCAAAGTAATGGTAATTTAATATAGGTAATCAACAAGGGCCGGAACTTATTATGGGAAAAGAGAACAGGTGTTTCAAACGTTTCAGGCGAAGAATAGCTCTTAATCTTTCGTTTGATGGAACCCGGCTTGATGCCGAAGCTGTTGATTATTCCATTACCGGCATCGGCGCTGTTCTTGATGATGATCCGGATATCCCCCGTGACTTGAATCTAAACCTCAGCATGTCAGGTTTTGACATCGGGTACGGACGGCTGGCATGGAAGAAGAAGACCGCATCCGGTATGAGAGTCGGGATCGAGCTGATAGGGCCTGTCCGTGGTTCACTTGAGTTTTACAGGCTATCCGACCTGCTGATAGGCCTCCAGAGGACAGGGAAAACGGGTACACTTGAAGTTCGCAGCGGGGCAATTAATAAAAAGATATATATAAAAAACGGTGATATGGTTTATGCAACTTCAAGTGAGGATTCAAACTGGCTGGGTGATGTAATGCTTCATGAGGGCGGAATAACACAGGAGCAATATGACCGCACCGCCGAGATAATGAAGGAGACCGGTAAGAAACAGGGCGCCGTTATGGTCGAACTGGGATACCTGAAACCCCGTGACCTCTTTATTGCATTAAAAAGACAGGTCGAAAAGGTGATTGTTGATCTGTTCAGCCTGGAAACAGGCAGTTTCCATTTTCATGAAGGGCCGCTGCCGAAAGAGGATGTGGTAGTGCTGAACCTTTCTGCAGCCAATCTGATATACAGCGGAATAAAGAGCCTCAGGAATGAAGAGTATATTTGCGGTCTGTTCCATGCATTTGATACGGTATTTCGCCTTTCACCAGATCCACTGGACCTGTTCCAGGATATAAAGCTTGATGATGATGACAAGGATATTCTGGCGTTGATTGACGGTAAAAGAATGATAAAGGATATCCTGTCGCTTTCGTCTCTGAGTGAAACCGATACCCTGAAAACGCTTTTTATGCTGTCTTCCGCAAATATTGTACAGGATATCAGCGAGATAGTTTCCGATGAATTTACTGAGAGTCCTGACCTTGAAACGGAAGTCGAAGAAGATACTATAAGTGCCATGGGAGAGCAGACTGTGGAAGTACCACATGAGTTTATTGAAAAAGTAGAGGATTTACACGGCCGGCTCGACAAGCTTGGCCATTACGATATCTTCGGATTAGATGAGAATGCTTCGTCTGTTGATATAAAAAGGGCATACTACAGTTTGGCAAAGGAGTTCCATCCGGACAGGCATTTTCATCTGAATGGCGATATCAAGGATAAGCTGAGTGCTATATTCACCTCTCTGACCAATGCATATTCAACACTGAACAGCCCTCAAAAGAGAAGTGAGTATAATGAAACCCGTAAAGATGGGGGAACTCCGGTGCATTCATCGGGAGAGGAAGCAGCGGTGGAGAAGTTTGAAGCGGCGATAGTTGAATTTAAAAGAGGAGAATATGAGGAAGCATCCCGGCTTTTTGCCCAGGCGAGTTATATGGATAATTCTTCAGCTAAATATTATTACTATTATGGCTTCTCACTTATGAAGCTTAAGAAGTTCAGGGAAGCTGAAAAGGAGATCAGGAATGCCCTGAGGATCGATCCTGTTAATCCGGCCTATCTTGCCGAGGCGGGTCATATTTACCTCAAGCTGGGATTTCCCCTCAGGGCGAAGTCCAATTTTGAAAAAGCGCTTAAGACCGAGCCTGTGAACAAGAGGGCTCTGGAAGGAATGGAGAACCTTTCTCGCAATATTACTTAGTTCTGTATTTATTCCCGGAAGGAGAGTTTTGATGAGAGGCAGGAATATACTTGTCATTGAAGATGATAGAAAGTCTGTAAGGATGATGACGGATGTGCTTGAACCTGAAGGCTATGCCGTATTTGCTGTTTCAAGAAAGACAGTTGCAGTTGAACTGGCTTCCAGGATAAAGCCTTCACTGATTTTCATAAGCGCCATACTCGCTGATGCCAGCGGTCTCGAGATTACACGGGAGATCCGGAAAGTTGAACAACTCAGGGATGTGCCGTTTGTTATGTTGACGGAGATGCAGGAGGAATTCAACGAAAGATACGAATCTTCCTATGGCATAATCGGTTTCTTGAAGAAGCCTGTAGACCCGGACGATCTGCTTTCTAAAATCAGGGTTTTAGCGCCACTTGAGGAAATAACAGGTAAAGGAGATACAGAGGAGGCTGTCGGACCTTTGCCGGAGGATTCGGGAAAAAGTGTATCATCCGGCGAGCCCATCGGCAGTGATGGGTCATCAGATAAAAATATGCGTGACTTTACGGATGCCTTTTTTGTAAGTGATGAGGGGAATAATAAGTCCGGTACGCTGGAAAAAACATTTATCGATGAGCAGAAAGGCATGAAAGAAAAAAAAGATAAAATAAAAATAAAGGTCCCGGATAAGCCCGAGGTGGAAAGCGGCCGCGAAGAACAGGAAACTACGGGTCAAATTAATGCTATGGGATATGAGGCCGAAGAACATTCCGCGGAGATGGTTGAAGGCGAAGAGATTCATGGTACAGGTGAGGAAGCGGGTGTGCCGGTTGAAGAAGCCGCGGTTGAAGAGGATGTGTTGCCTTCCATTGATAAGGAGCCTTCGGAATTAGATGATGCGATAGAGGAAAAATCCGAAATTGTCCCGGATAACGCGCATGATATGCCGGAATATGCAGAAAATTATGGTGATGAAGAGCAGGAAATTGGTCTTGACTCTGCCGGGATTGACGGGGAACCCGAACCACCGAAACAGGATGAACCCCGTATTGGTCTATTGGGATGGCTCGGGAACAAGAGGGCTGTTGCATTTGGTCTGGCCGGGCTTGTTGTGGTAATCCTTCTCACATGGGCGGGATTGATCTTTATTTCAGGTGGCGGGAATGGCTCAAAGAGTGTTTCATCCATTCAGCCTGCGGCTGTGTCAAATGGGGAAAAGAAGGAGTCCGTTAATCCGGACAGGTCGATTGCTGGAAGTATAGAGGGGGTAAAGAAGGGTCCCCCATCCGAAACCATAACTGTTCCCGCAGAGAAGACGGTGGGAGGTATCAAGACCGATAATATCGCTGCTGACGTGAGGAAACAGGCGGTACCCACGCCCGGGAAACAGCAAGAGCCTGTCTCTTCAGTGAAGAAGAGGCCGGTAGTAGCCACCGGAAAAGTTGTGTATTCGGTCCAGGTCGGTTTCTTCAGGGATGTCTCCAATGCAAAAAAGCTGTTAAAAAGTTTAAAGAAAAAAGGGTATAACGTCTTTATCAAAAAGATTAATGTAAAGAGCCGGCTTTTTTACAGGGTATTGGTGGGAAAATACAATACAAGTGCGAAGGCCCTGCAAATGAAAAGACGTATAAAGAGAAGAGAAAGGATGGATGCAACTCTCTTCAGGTTATAGAGAGGGTATGGTATCAGTGCTTACCACGGTCCTTTCAGCTTTTCTAAAAAAGTCATTTCCTGTTTATCTACTTGTCCTGATCGTGGCCGCGGGTTGCGGCGGCAGGGCGAGCGTCGGTCCTCCCTCATATAATGCCACCCGTCCCAAAAGAGTCCCGCTCATGGGTTACACCATTCAGGCAGGATCGTTCTCAATGCTTGACAATGCCGTTCGGCTGACAGGGTTACTGAGACGGCGTGGAGTTGATGCCTATTATTTTGTTTACAGGCCGGGCATATACAAAGTGCGATTCGGCAGCTTCCGTACAAGGGCACAGGCGCTGAGAAAAGCGGGGCATTTAAGGGATGCCGGATTAATAGCCGATTTCTATATAGTCAGCCCGGGTAATTATGCAATTGCGAAAAGAAGAAAGCGCGGGACCCCTTATCTCAGGAACAGTATTGTTTCCACGGCGCATACTTTTATAGGAGTACCGTACAGATGGGGCGGCGCTTCGCAAAGGAATGGTTTTGATTGCAGCGGACTTACTATGGTTGTTTACCGTTTAAACGGACTCAAACTACCGCATTCTTCATCAAAACAATTCAGGCTCGGAAGGCATATCAAACGTATCCGTCTGGCAAAGGGTGACCTGGTCTTTTTCGCTACCTCCGGCGGAAGAAGGGTCTCTCATGTAGGAATTTATGCAGGGAGAGGGAGATTTATTCATGCCCCCGGCAGGGGGAAGACGATCAGGGTGGACTCCCTTTCAAACAATTATTACAGCAGGCGGTATCTGGGAGCCAGGCGGTATTATTGATGCGGGCCCGGGTTCTCTAACCCTTTTTACCGTGTGAGCCAAATGCTATACCGGTAATTACGGTGCGTATTTCTTTAGTATTATCCGGTGGGCCGGGTACGGTAAAAATGAAGTTTCTTTTGCGGTTTTTTGCAAGTGGTAAACCATCCGGCGACATGGATGTAAAAGATTCATGGCTGATTATCTTATCTCTATCATCCAGAAAGTAAACGGTAATTTCGATATCCGATACCTGCCTGTGCCCAACATTCTTAATCCCGCCGGATATAGTCAATGTATTGCCGGACTTTTTAATCCTGACACCTGTTAATTTAAGGCTGTCACGGTAGGAATCGGCCGTAATGGTTTGATTAAGCTTCCCCATAAGGATGTATGACCTTTTTTCAATAAAACGCATCTTTTCGTTGATAAATGATATCTTTTTTAGATCGGATTTATGAACGATATAGCCAATAACAATACTTGCAAAAACGGCTATAACGCAAAATACAATTATAATAAGAAACGGTGTAATGTTAAATGCATCTTCCGGATTCATTTTCTGTTTGCGCCTCTCAAAGAGGTGTACCACCATTTCGTCTTTTTTATCGCGCGTCATATTTGTCAACCGTCCTGAAAATATTGTATGTGTCTCTTACATTACATATTGTAAATTTTACCACATAATATTTGTTTGTACCAGTTCCACAGCTGACTTTATCGCTATTGGATGTTTAGTAAAAATGGGTCTTCGTGGATGTAAGTGGGTAAAATCTTCTTGAAGCGGTATACTTATTAATAGTTCCCCCCTTTAGAAAAGGGGGGGCGAGGGGGATTTGAAAACCCCCGGAGATGGTCCTGTGCTTTCGTATAATAAAGGCCTGAGACAGATATCGGGAAATCTAAAGAGATGTATTGGGGAACCCCGGTGCAGTTCCGGAAAGAATTATGGAGTGGGTTATGATTAATAAAATCCCTCCTGACCTCCCTTTACCAAAGGGAGGAAATAGTATTTAATAATTGTGAAGGATACTGATATTTAATCAGGGAGGAATCATACCTCTCTTTGCCAGAGAGAGGAAATAGTGCAAAATGACCCACACTCTTAAGCGAAGACCCGTAAAAATGAAACATACATGCCCCGACACAAGTTAGAACACAAAGGGGAATGAATATTTATCA